>DATHLL010000659.1:0-2596 GCA_035488195.1 Candidatus Elarobacter sp.
GCTCGTCGGCGCTGTAGCCGTCGGGGATGAAGATCGCGGTGACGGTGTCGGAGTACTCGCGCGGATCGACCGCGAAGAGTTCGAGCCCCCAGCCGCGCACCGCGCGCCGCGTCGCCTCGCCGTGCCGCGCGTGGCGCGCAAACACCGTCGGCAGCCCTTCTTCTTGCAGCATCGTGAGCGCTTCGCGCAGGCCGTAGAGCAAGTTCGTCGCCGGCGTGTACGGGAACCAGCCGTTGTCGTTGCTCGGCAGCATGTCGTCCCACGACCAGTACGACTTCGGCAGCCGCGAGGTCTTCGACGCCGCCAGCGCCTTCTCGGAGATCGCGTTGAACGAGAGCCCCGGCGGGATCATCAGCCCCTTCTGCGAGCCGCCGACCGTCACGTCGACCTTCCACTCGTCGTGGCGGTAGTCGAGCGAGGCCAGCGACGAGACGGTGTCGACCATGAACAGCGCCGGATGGTTGGCGCGGTCGATCGCCTTGCGCACGTCGGCGACGCGCGTAGTGATCCCGGTCGAGGTCTCGTTGTGGACGACGCAGACCGCCTTGATCGCGTGCTCCTTGTCGGCTTCGAGCCGCGCGCCGATCTCGTCGGGGTTCACGCCGTGCCGCCAGTCGCCGGGGATCACCTCGACGTCGAGCCCGAGCCGCCGCGCGACCTTCTCCCACAGCGCCGCGAACTGGCCGGTCTCGGCCATCAGCACCTTGTCGCCGGGCGAGAGCGTGTTCACGAGCCCGGCCTCCCAGCCGCCGCTCCCCGACGCCGGCCAGATGATGACCGGGCCCGAGGTCTTGAAGATCTGCTTCATCCCGGCGACGCATTCGAGCGCGAGCTTGGCGAACGCCGGGCCGCGGTGGTCGATCGTCGCGCGGTCGATCGCGCGCAGGACGCGCTCCGGCACGTTGGTCGGGCCGGGGATCTGCAAGAAGTGAACGCCGCTGCGGAACTCGGACACGTGGCCTCCTCATGCGCCGCATGGACCGCGGCTCGCGGGGAATTTTATCCCTTTGGCCGACGAGTCTTGCCGAGCGCGCGAAGGCTCAGACGCTCTCGGCGACCGGCGGCTCGGCCGCAACCACCGCGGGCTGCGCGACCGGCAGCGCGTTGACCACCAGCGCGATCAGGATGAGCGCCATCCCGGCCAGCTCGGTGCGCGAGGGGATCTCGTGGAGCTGCAGCGCGGCGGAGAGGACGCCGACCACCGGGGTCGCGAGCGAGGCGATCCCCGCGACGCCGGCGGGGAGCCGCGAGAGGATGAACATCCACAGGAACCAGCCGAGCGCGCCGCCGCCGATCGAGATGAACGCCATCGAGGCGACGAACGACGCGGTCCAGCGGATGTGCATCGGCAGCACGAACATCAGGATGACGAGCGGGAGCGTCCCCCACAGGAGCTGCCACGCGGTCAGCGAGAGCAGCTCGACGTCGTGGCGCGTCCGCAAGCGCTTCGCGTAGACGGCGCTCGCCGCCCACGAGATCCCCGCGACGACGGCCAGCCCGTCGGAGACGAACGCGTGACGGTCGAGCGGTGCGACGACGAGCGCGAGCCCCGTGGCGGCGAGCCCGAGCGCGACCCAGCGCAGCCCCGCGATCCGCTCGCCGAGGAACGGCCACGCGAGCAGCGCGGTCCAGAACGGCATCGTGTAGCCGAGGACGGCCGACTTTCCGGCACCGGCGAGCGAGACCGCCAGGGTCTGGAGCAGCGTCCAGCCCGTCGTCTGCAGCAGCCCGAGGACGATCGTCGGACCGACCGGCGGCGGCTTGAGCGAGCGCCGCGTCAGCGCGAGGACCGCGAAGAGGATCAGCGTCGCGATCGCGAGCCGCGCGCCGGCGACGACGTACGGCGAGGCGTCCTGCGTCGCGATCTTGATCCCGACCCACGTGTAGCCCCACACGAGCGCCAGCAGCGCGAGCGCGAGATAGACCGCGGCCCCGCCGCGCCGCTCGCTCATCGCCGTTCGTCGTGTCCTGGCATACCCGGTCTCCGACCGCGCCCGCGTCGCGCGGGTTGCCGCGCGTCCGCTGCCTCAGTCGACGAGCGCGAGGTGCGCGTCGACGTAGCGGCGGTACTTCGCGAACGCCGCCGCGTACGCCGGTGATGCGGCGGGGTCGGGATGCGTCGGCTCGTCGTAGCCGGCGGCGCGCGCCGCTTCGATCGCGTCGCCGACGAGACCGATCGCCTGCGCGGCGAGCAGCGCGGCGCCGAACGCGGAGGCCTCCTGCTCGCGCGGCTGCACGGCCGGGAGGCCGAAGACGTCGGCGAGGAGCCGGCGCACGAGCGGCGCTTTGGTGAGGCCACCGGTGAGCAGCAGGCGGCGCGCGTTCGGCGCGAGGCCGCGCATCACGTCGTAGACCGCGTAGACCCCGAAGACGACGCTCTCGAACGCCGCGCGCAGGATCGTGCGGCGGTCGTGCGCGAGATCGAGCCCGTCGAACGCGCCGCGCAGCGCGCTGTTCCAGTACGGCGCCCGCTCGCCGCCGAAGAACGGCAGCACGACGAGACCGTTCGCGCCCGGCGTGACCTGCGACACGATCTGGACCGCGCGCGCGAATCGCTCTTCCTTCGGCGTCTCGTCGAGCAGCAGCGCGAAGATCC
>DATHLL010000660.1:0-5424 GCA_035488195.1 Candidatus Elarobacter sp.
TACGCCGCGCTGGAACGGCAAGGCCGAACGCTTCATCCAGACGATGCTGCGCGAGTGGGCCTACGCGATCGCTTATCGCACGAGCGATGAGCGCCGTGCCGCCCTCCGCGCTTGGCTGCGCTACTACAACGAGGAACGCCGGCACACCGCCCTCAACTATCAGGCTCCCGCCTCACGCTGGGCCCTCGCCCGTAAACGAGGCGCGTAGCCTCGACATCTAGCGAACGCGGTACGATCGCCGCTCACGGTGATACTAACTCGCAATCAACCAGCTTCAAATCGCTATCACTTGCCTTGTAGATTCTACCGAGAACCGTGATTTCATCCCCTTTGGTAAAATGCTTCACGCGCTCATCCCACGGGTCAACGAAGTACATAAACAAGTATTTCCTGCTGTACCCTTCTCGAATGGTTGAAGCGACGAACATCGCCTTACGCGCCGGCCACACGCCAGGTGCATAGTCTTGCGCCACATTACCGACAGCCGTTGTAGCGAAGATCCAATTGCCGTCGTACACGCGCTCAAACACTGCATCGCCACGCACTGTAGTGGTGCCCTCATAGACCTGCATTACATCTTGCGGCGTTGAGCTTAGTATATTTCGGCCTGGAAATGCTTCGCTTAGGCGCTTCAGGCTATCTTCGCGAGAAACAGTCGCAGCATAGTGATGATGCTCAACGTGGTACGCGTCGGCTTTGGCGTTGTCGCCGATGGCAGCAGCGGAATGGTCGCTAGCCGTCGCGCGCTGTTCTGATTGGTCTATGCGGCCGCCGCTACCTGTGTCAGCTGCGCGGCTAGCGACGCCGGCACTCGCGTTTATCATCGGGGTCGGCATGTGGTCTTTGGTCGGCGTGAGAAGCCACCACAGGATCAGCAACACACCTATGGCGATTAAGACCCAATCCGGCACCGAAATGCCGGCTACGCTGAGCAAGTGTTTGCCCGTCTCGAAATGCTCGTACAGGCCGAGCGCCTCTGAAATCGCGCCGGCGACACCGCTCGTAACTCTGATGCGGGCGGGTATCGCAGGAAGACATTGCCACGGCCGGTTGTCCACTGCCCCCCTTTGGGCCTGGCGGGTCACGATAACCCGGCCCTCCACTGAGCCAAGTATATAATCCCCTTTTCGTGGCTACTTGCCGCCGGGGCCGGCGGCGAAGATGCCGGCGAAGAGATTGATCACCATGCCGACGATCACCGAGTTGTAGGCGAACGAGATGATCGAGTGGGCGATCACGTCGCGGCGGACGCGGGTCTCGGTGACCTGCGGGTCGGAGACCGCGAACGAGGTGCCGATGCAGAACGCGAAATAGGCGAAGTCCCAGTCCGAGGGCTCCTCGGTCCCGGGGAACTTGATCCCGCCGCAGGCCGTGCCGTCTCCGTCGTCGTCGTACCAGTACAGGTGCGCATAGCGGAACGTGTAGATCGTGTGCACCAGGAACCAGCCGATGACGATCGCGGTCACGCCGAGGCCGTACGCTTCCCACTTCTCGGCGTCGGTCTTGACTTGCGGCCCGTGGCCGATGATCACGATCGCCGACACCATTCCGACGATCACCGCGGCCAGGACGATCAGCGCGATGACGTTCCTCCCGGGATCGTCCAGTGCGGCGCGCGCACGCGTCATCCGCGGATCGTCGTGCAGGCTCTTCAGCCAGAAGAACCCCAGCAGCGTCAGCGTCCCGGCGTCGTACGCCGCCACGAAACGCGTCACGCCGTGCAGCCAGGTCGGCACCAGCGTGTGCACGATCAGCGCGACGAGCGCGGAGGTGCCGAAGGCCATGAAGCGGTGCCGCGTGCGCATCGCCGCGGTGAAGCGTGGAACGGCCTGCGCGCCGGTGCTCAGAATCCGTCGTCCGCGAGCCGGCACGAAGCCATGATCGCGTCGCTCATCCCGTGGATCACCCGCTTGTCGGCGGGCGCGACCGTCGCCAGGATCCCGCCGAGCTGCGTCTCCTCGCCGCTCACGAAATAGTACGGGCAGAGCCTCACGCGCCCGTCCATCTCCTTGATCTCGCCGCTCGACGCGCTCAGGAACGGCACCCGCACCCGTCGGCCCTTGTGGAAGCGCTGCAGCACGTACGGCGTCTTCGCGAACGACGCCAGAGCGTCGGCCAACGCGGCCTTCCACGCGTCTTTCGTCAGATCGTTCGCGACCTTCACGCCGCGCGAGCCCCACGCGAGCTCGCTGAACCCCGACGGTTTGAGCACGTAGTCGCGCTCGCTCTTGCCGAGCTCCTCGAGCTGCGACCAGTCGTGCACCGGCACGCCGTTCGCGCTGAGATCCGCGATGACCGATTGCCACGGCACCGGGCGCGGGTCGACGATCCACGTCCGCGGGAAGATCCCCAGCAGCCGCTCGTCGATCGCTTCGCCCAATTCGGCGCGCCAGTACGCGCGCAGCCCGGGATGGTGGAAGAGCGCGAAGCTCGCCTTCTCTTCGAGGTGCGCCTTCGGCGGCGGCGTCATCTTCACGCGGTTGTGGCGCGCGGCGTACAGGATCAGCTCCTGCTTCGGCACGTTGAGCAGATCGAACAGCTCGAAGTTCCGGTACAGCAGGTCGATCTTCGCTTCGCGCCCGTCCTCGCGGCGCACGAAGAGCGCCTCTTCGGTGAAGACGACGTCCTGCGGCGCGCACACGATCGCATCGGCGAGCCCGAGCGCGTTCACGCGCGACGCGAGCCACGTCAGCTCGCCGCGATAGTCGTTCGACTCCTGGCTCACGACGACCGCCACCGTCGGATGCGCGACGCCCGCGGTCGCGGCGAGCATCTCGCCGAACCGCTCCGCCATCCCGTCGGCGCCGCCGATGCTGTCGCTGCCGATCTCGCAGTACGTGCGGGCGAGCGCGCCGGTGAACCCCATCCCGCCGGGGACGCTGTCGAGCTCGCTCGCGACGTAGCCGTCGTCGGTGAGGATCAGGTCCGGCCGGATCACGCGCGGGACGTCCTGCTTGAAGCGGTTCTGCCGCGCGAGCTTCACGATCTGCTCGGGCTTGCCGCGGTCGAGTTCCTCGGCGATGAACGCCGGCGCGGTCCCGCGCGCGCTGCGCAGGTAGAGCGCGTTGAGCGCTCGGTAGAACGCCAGCAGGTCGTTCCCCAGCGTCTCGACCGCGGCGACCGTCTTCGGGGAGAGCGGGAAGGGCTCGGGGCTGACGCGCCAGGCGACGTTGGCCGCGGCGCCGTCGGGGACCCGGAAGAGCCCCGGGGGCAGGTGATCGGTGACGTACCGTGCTCGACCGGCTGGGTCGAGCTCCGGGGCCACGCTGGTACAGGGCATCAGGTGCCTCGACACCGAATTTCGGTGCCCTAGAACCTTCCCGCCGCCCCGCGGTTGCGGCGGCGGATCGGGCGAAGCCCGAACGCGAAGGATTCGGCGAAGCCGAATCCACTACTTCAGAGGGACGGCCCCCGGCAGGAGCAGCGCGTGCTCGATCGAGACGGCCGCCTGGCGGTACGCGAGCGTGAGGTGCAGCGTGTACTGCAGGCCGAGCGGCGCCAGCGAGACGTCCTCGACGGTCCGCGAGGCGGCGGCGCCCGGCAGCACCTCGATCGACGAGCTGTGGTTGAAGGAAGCGGCGGCGGTCTTGAAGCTCTCGGTGACGGCGACCGACTTGCCGCTGTCGGGCGCACCCGCGCACACGGTCACGGCGACGGACTGGCCGCCGACCGGGAACGTGTCCCGCGAGCACCGCTGCGCGGGCTGCGGGAGCACCGGAGCGATGCTCGCCGCCAAAAGCGCGAGGACCGCGACGAAGGTGCGCATGCTCCTGGAACGTATTCGGCGAGGCCGCCGTTGCGCTTCCCGAAGCCCCTCCCAGGGTATCGTGCTTTTCCGCCGATACCGAATCGTGTACGAGATGCAGCCCAGAGCCACCACGCCGCACAAGCCGTCCGCCCCGCCCGTCGACCTGATCGCCCTCGACCTCGACGGGACGCTGCTCGCGCCCGACGAGTCGATCAGCGACCGCAACCGCGCCGCCGTCAAGGACGCGCTCGCCGCGGGGATCCGCGTCGTCCTGGTGACCGGCCGCGGCGTCGACACGCCGATCAAGGTCTCCAAGGACCTCGGCCTCAATCTGCCGGTGATCTGCTGCCACGGCGCGCTGACGAAAGACTTCGGCGCGAACCGGACCCTCGAGAGCATCCCCGTCCCGCTGCAGTACGCGAAGCCGATGGTCGAGTTCGCCGAGCGCGAAGGGCTCTCGATCGCGATCTACCTCGACGAGGCGTTCTACCGGCTCGAAGGCTCGCAGATCTACATGGACGACATGCGCGGTCCGGGCTGGCACGAGGCGCCCTCGCTCTCCGAACTGCTGAGCCAGGCGCCGACGTTCATCCGCTTCCTGGGCGAGGAGTCGGTGAAGCGGATGCAGCGCGAGTTCGGCGACCTGCCGCTGAGCTTCCGGTACGAGACGTGGTACGACTTCGTCGAGTGCGCGGTGCTGAGCCGCGAGGCGAGCAAGAAGAACGCGCTCGCGAAGCTGTGCGCCGATTTCGGGATTCCCTCGGAGCGCGTGCTCGCGATCGGCGACTCGCGCAACGACGTCCCGATGCTGCGCTGGGCGGGGATCGGCGTCGCGATGGGCAACGCGCTGCCGGAGGTGAAGGAGTCGGTCCGGTTCGTGACCGCGCCGAACGACCAGGACGGCGTCGCGCGCGCGATCGAGCGGTTCGCGTTCCCGGCGGCGAAGAAATCGGCGTGAGCATGCAGCCGGCGCCGCCGAGCCCGGAGTACGAGAACGAGCTGCGGACGGTCCTCGCGCGGCGCGACTGGGAAGCGCTGCGCGAGTTCACGCGCGCGCACAACCAGATCCCCGACGACGTCTACGGCCAGGACCGCCACTTCTGGGAAGTCCTGCTCCACAAGCTCACCTGCAACCGCATCGACCTCCTCGGCCTGCACGACGACTCGCGCGCCTGGCTGAAAGAGCACGGCTACACCACGGACCTCGGAGGCCCGTGAGATGACGGCCGGCGCGAAGTCCGCAGTCGGCAACGCGGAAAGCGCGATAACGGTGCGCGTACTGGCGTTCGCGCGGCTGCGCGAATTGCTGGGATTCGGTGAACGCGCGGTCTCGGTGCCGGACGGTGCGACGCTGGAGATGGTCTTCGCGCAGCTCGCCGCCGACGCGCCGCAGCTCGCGCCGCTGCGCGCATCGACCCGCTTCGCACGGAACGGCGCGCTCGCGACCGCGACGAGCGTCGTGCACGAAGGCGACGAGATCGCGCTGCTCCCGCCGGTCGGCGGAGGCTGACGATGCAACCCCGGCCGGTGATCGCATTGTCCGCGGAGCCGCTCGATGCGGATGCACTCGTGCGGGCGGTGCGGAGCGACGCGCACGGCGCGGTGGTGACGTTCCTCGGCACGACGCGCGAGACGTCGCCCGACGACCCGCGCCCCGTCGAAGCGCTCGACTACGA
>DATHLL010000661.1:0-4930 GCA_035488195.1 Candidatus Elarobacter sp.
GTCAACGGTCAACTTCACCGTCAAGACGGTCAAGGTTGGCGACAAAATCAAATGGACGCTGAACCCGCCTGCACCGGAGGGCGGCACCATCGACAGCAACGGCGTCTACACCGCGCCGGCGTCGATCCCTCAGCCCGCGCCATCCTCTCCCCCCGCTCCCCAGCGCACCGACGCCTTCGTCGAAGTGCACGCGACCAGCGCGGACAATCCGAACGTGGTCGACGCCGCGCTCGTCCATTTGACGTAGGCCGTGATGCAGGCTCCACGCCGTCCGAAGCGCAGCACCTCCCGCTCGGTCAACGTCGCCGCGGCCGCCGCGGCGCTGCCGCTGGCGCTCTCCTTCATCCCGTCGGGTTCAGGCACCGGCGTCGCCGCGACGTGCGGCGTTCACTGCGGCACCGAGCGCTGGCACGTGAAGACGCTCAGCGACGCATCCGCTTCCCAAGTCACTCTCGAGCCGAAGACAACGACCGTTGCGAACCTCGTGAGCATCGCACCCCCTGCTCAGCTGGGCGAAGACGAGCGCGATCCGACGGAGATGCAGGCGGTCACCGTGAACGCGCAGCTCGTCGGATACAAGGAAGAGCTGTCGAGCGGTAAGGGCGACCACGACTTCCACATCGTCATTCAAGACCCGGCCTCGAACGACACGATGATCGTCGAGATCCCCGACCCGCAGTGCGATGGTGTGTGCAACTCCGTCGCCGGTGACCAGATCAAGGCTGCGCGGGATGCGTTCGCGAGCACGTTTCAGAGCAGCCCGCCCCGCTCGTCGTTCGTCAAATTCCAGCATCCGGTTCGAGTGACGGTGACCGGCGTACCGCTGTTCGACTTTCATCACGGGCAGACGGGGGTCGCGAGAAACTGCATCGAGATCCATCCGGTCCTCTCGCTCACGTTCCCCGACGGTCCGCCGGCCGAGCGGCCTGCAAAGGGAAGCGTCCCCGCGCTGGCCGACGACGACTACGACTGCATCAGCGAGTAATGCCGTGCCGCGCGCGCGCTACTTCGGGTAGAGGACGCGCGTCGTGGAGGAGCGGTCGATCTCGTCGACGCGGGCGTAGGTGCGGCCGACGAGGTCCATGCTCGGGTTCGTCACGCCGAACCACATCCGCTCGTTCTTGAAGTGGTGCCAGAGGTGGTACTTCTTGATCCAGCGGCCGAACGGCGTCTTCGGGACGAACGGGATGTGCGCGACGTAGTGGACCCACTCGTACCACAGCAGTCCCAGCACGCTGCCGAGCAGCAGCGCCACGCTCGCGGCGGCCTCGCGCGTGATCGCGAAGTATATCCCGAACGTCAGCGCGGCGACGGGGACCACGAACCACACCGGGAGGAACAGCAGCCGCAGCTCGCTCGGGTTCACGTGGTGGTCGTAGTGCAGGCGGTGCTGCAGCCGCAGGACGAACGCGTTCTTCTGCGGCGGCGCGTGCAGCATGAAGCGGTGCGTCGTGTACTCGGAGACGAAGAACACCAGCGCGCCGATCGCGAGCAGCGCGAAGCCGAACGGTACGGCGAACGCGAGCGCGTGCGCGGCGAACAGGGCGATCAGCGCGAGCGCGATCAGCAGCAGCACCGTGTTGCTGCCGTGGCGCCAGAAGCTCGCGAACGTCGCCATCAGCGTTCTTCTTCCGGGCGCCGGCGCGGGAGCGCGTACCACGCCTCGTCGCAGGCGCGGCGATCGGCCTCGTCGAGCTCGACGCTCAGCGCGCCGAGCGAGTCGCGGAGCTGCTCGGCGCGGCTCGCGCCGACGATCGCCGCGGTGACCCCGGGCTGCTCGAGCACCCAGCGCAGCGCGACGTGCGTGATCGACTTGCCGCGCGAGGCGACGTCCGCGGCGAGGCGCTCGACCACGTCGAGCTGTTCGTTCTGCCAGTAGCGCTGCTGGTAGAGCGACGCCGCGTTGCCGAGCGTGAAGCGCGTCCCCTCGCGCGGCGCTTCGCCGCGCTTGTACTTCCCGGTCAGCACGCCGCCGGCGAGCGGGTTGAAGACGACTGCACCGACGCCGTACGCCGCCGCGGCCGGGAGCAATTCGCTCTCGATCGCGCGGAAGAGCAGGTTGTAGCGCGGCTGCACGGCGTCGAAGCGGATGGTGCGGTCGCGGTCGGCGACCCACAGCGAGGACATCATCTGCCAGGCGGCGATGTTGCTGCAGCCCGCGTAGCGGATCTTCCCGGCGCGCCGCAGATCGTCGAACGCGGCGAGCGTCTCGTCGATGGGCGTCTCGGGGTCCCAGCGGTGGATGTAGTAGAGGTCGATGAAGTCGGTGCGCAGCCGGCGCAGCGAGGCGTCGCACGCCTCGATCACGTGGCGGCGCGAGTTGCCGCGGTCGTTCGGACCGGGTCCCATCGGCATGTGGACCTTCGTCGCGACGACGAACCGGTCGCGCTTCGCGGCGAGCCATTCGCCGACGATCTCCTCGGTGCGGCCGACCGTCTCGAGCGTCCCGCCGACCGGGTAGACGTCGGCGACGTCGATGAAGTCGATCCCCGCGTCGGCGGCCACGTCCATGATCGCGAACGACTCGTCGCGGTCCGTCTGCAGCCCGAACGTCATGGTGCCGAGGCAGATCTCCGAGACCTTGAGGCCTGTCCGGCCGAGACGCACGCTTCGCATCGCGAGCAGGTTCTCGCCGCGCGCGCTTGCGCCCCGCGCTCCGGTGGGTATTACCTTCGCTCGACGGGTGTGCCGAAAGGAGATGCCGTGGTTCGAGCCCGTCCCGTCGCCTACGCCCTGTGCGCCGCCGCCCTGCTGTCCCTCATTGCGTGCAGTGGCGGTTCGACCGGCGCGTCGCCGCCGGGCTCCTCGGCCGCGCAGTTCCCCGGCGCAGGGCCCGGTCAGCCGACGCCGCCCGGGCAAACGGTCACCCCCGGTCCCGCGACGCCGAGCCCGACTCCGACCGCGCCGGCCGGCAGCGCGACGCCGACGCCGACGCCCGGTCCGGGCGCGACCGCGACGCCGGCGCCCGTCTCCGCGACGCCCTCGGCCGCGGTCGTGCGGCTCGGCTCGTACCACATCGCGCCGCAGCAGATCTTCGTCGCCGGGATCTCGTCGGGCGGATTCTTCGGCGTGCAAATGCACGTCGCGCACTCGGCCGTCTTCCGCGGCGCGGCGATCTACGCCGGCGGCGTGTACCATTGCGCGCAGGACAGCGTCGAGCTCGCGCTGATCGAATGCGGCGGCGAGACGGTCAACGGTCAGGCGCTGTACCAGAGCACGCTCGCGTCGTCGGAGTCGTATCTCGATCAGCAGTCGGCCGCCGGGACGATCGACTCGAGCGCGAACCTGCGCGGACAGCCCGTGTACCTGTGGTCGGGGACGCGGGACTCCGTCGTCAACCCGCGCGAGATGGCCGACCTGAACGGCGAGTACCTGCACTACGGCGCGCAGGTGACGTTCGACAATGCGTTCCCGGCCGATCACGGCTGGGAGTCGCCGGACGGCGAGCTGCCGTGTGGCACCGCGGCGAGCCCGTACATGATCGCCTGCGCGCAGAACGGCGCGCCGTACGACTCCGAGCAGAAGTGGCTCTCGATGTTCTTCGGCAACCTCGCGCCGAAGGCGAGCGCGTTGCACGGCAGCTTGATGCGCTTCGACCAGACCGAGTTCGGCGCGAGCGCGGCGAACTCGATGGACACGAACGGAACGGTCTACGTGCCGCAGCCCTGCGCGGCCGGCGCGACGTGCGGCTTCGTCGTCGTCTTCCACGGCTGTCTGCAGTACCACGCGCAGATCGGCGACAAGTTCGTCACCGAAGCCGGGATCGACGAATGGGCCGACACGAACAAGATCGTCGTCCTCTACCCGTACGCCGTCCCGGCCGGCGGCCCGTCACCGTACAACCCCAACGGCTGCTGGGACTGGTGGGGCTACGACGATCCGAACTACTCGCTGAAAACCGGCACCCAGACGACGATCGTCTACAAGATGGTGCAGCGCGTGACCGGCGCGCCTTAGGCGCCGGTCACGCTGCCGTGCTATACTGGCGCCATGCGGAGCGCGCTGTTCTTTCTCGCCGTGCCGCTCGTCGCTTCGGCCTTGTCACCGGCGCGGGCGGAGGAGCCCCATGCCCCTCCGCTGCTGACCCCGTTGATCGCGCGACAGCTCGCGGTCGCGTGTCCGGGAACCGCACGCTATGCCGACGCGTTGGCGACGGGGAGCGGCGCCGCCGACGCGGCGGCCGCGGCGCGGCTCTTCGAGAACTGCGCCGGGGACGGCCGGCGCCAAAGGGCGGAGGCGCGCCGCATGATCGCCTCGGCGGCCGCCGGAGCGGCCCATCTCGCGGTCGCCGTGCTGCGTCACGATCCGGTGGAGCTGCAGCGCTCGATCGACGCCACGGCGGAGCTGCGCGCGGACGTGCCGCTCTCGGACGATCAGATCCGCCGGTGGTCCGCCATCCCGGACGCGATCGACATGGAGCGCCGCAAGCTGCTCATCGCCAACGATTGTGCCATCGGTGATCCGGCGGTCACGGCGGCGTACATCAATGTCGCAGCTCGTCGGGGCACGGCGTGGATCAGCGTGGCACGGCCGCTGCTCACCGGCTGTCCGCCGCTCGCCGCCACCGCGTACGACCTACCCGACAAAGCGCATCCGATGACGTTACCGCGCAGCTCCGGCACGGGAAGGGTAATCCTCGATCCCGAGCTCCTGAAGGACAACGCCCCGCATCCCCCCTAGGGCGGCGGATTACGAGACGGCGGTGATCGCGGCCGGCTCTCGGCGCTGCGCCGGGAGCAGCGCCTTCGCGATCCGCAGCGGGTCGTAGTCCGAAACGTCGACGAGCTCGGCCGGGTCGTCTCCGGCACGGCGCGCGGCGCGGAGCGCTTCGATCGCTTCAGGAAGCGCGAACTGCTCGCCGACGTAGCCGTGGACGAAGCGGCCGCCGCGGATCTCGCCGCGCGCTTCCATGCGGCGCAGCGCGGCGAGG
>DATHLL010000662.1:0-9546 GCA_035488195.1 Candidatus Elarobacter sp.
GCCGGTCGCGACGACGAGCGCGAGCACCGGAAGAGATAATTTCATGGCCTTAGGTTAGCGGGCGCGCCGGGGCCAGGGCTGGGAAACCGGTGAGCGGCCGATGAGAAGGCGGCGCGTATTGCGTTAAGCGCGCCAGCGCTCCCGGTTGTCGCTGGCTTGCGGACCGGTCGCGCACCGCGAGCTACGCGGTCGGCGCCCCGTCGTTCTGGGTCGCCGGGACGCGGTCGGGGTTCGGCGGGTCGCCGGCGACGGGACCGTTGCCGCGCGACGCGATCCCGGCGAGCTCGAGCGTCGCATCCAGCGCTTGGCGCAAGTCGGCGATCAGGTCGCGCGCGCTCTCGATCCCGACCGAGAGCCGCAGCAGGCCGTCGGTGATCCCGCGGCGGTCGCGCTCGTCCTTCGGGATCGAGCCGTGCGTCATGCGCGCCGGGTGGTTGATCAGCGACTCGACGCCGCCCAGGCTCTCGGCGAGCGAGAACAGCTTCGTGCGCTTCGCGAACTCCAGCGCGCGCGACTCGGGGCCGCGCAGCGTCACCGAGACGATCCCGCCGAACCCGCGCATCTGCTTGCGCGCGAGCTCGTGCTGCGGGTGCGAGGGCAGCCCGGGATAGAGCACGGAGGCCACGTCGTCGCGCTCGCTCAGGAACTGCGCGACCGCGAGCGAGTTCCGCTCGTGCTCGCGCATCCGGATCGCGAGCGTCTTCGCGCCGCGCGAGATCAGGAACGCCTCGAACGGGCTCAGCGTCGCGCCGAGCGTCTTCTGCAGCAGGCGCAGGTCCTCCGCGATCGCGTCGTCGTTCGTCATCGCGGCGCCGCCGATCACGTCGCTGTGCCCGCCGATGTACTTCGTCGCCGAGTGGATCACCACGTCCGCGCCCAGCGCGAGCGGCGACTGGAAGTACGGCGTGCAGAACGTGTTGTCGACGACGACGAGCTGCCCGGGCTTCCGCAGCGCGACGACCGCCGGGATGTCGACGATCCGCAGCATCGGGTTGGTCGGCGTCTCGATCCAGAACATCTTGGTGTTCGGCCGCATCGCCGCGCCGACCGCCGCGAGGTCGGTCATGTCGACGAAGGTGAACGTGATCCCGAAGCGCTCGAGGACGCGCGTCAGCAGCCGGTACGTTCCGCCGTACGTGTCGTCGCTGACGACGATGTGGTCGCCGCTCGAGAGCAGCCCGGTGATCGCGCTCTCCGCTCCGAGCCCCGAGGCGAACGCGACGCAGTGCCGCGCCTCCTCCAGCGCCGCGAGCTGCGTTTCGAGCGCGTTGCGCGTCGGGTTCGCGACGCGCGAATAGTCGAACCCCTTGTGCTCGCCGACCGCCGCTTGGGTGTACGTCGACGTAGCGTAGATCGGAACGATGGTCGCCCCGGTCGCCGGATCGGGCTCTTGCCCGGCGTGGATGGCGCGCGTCGCGAAGTCCATGGTGCACACAACTGTGCCGCCCCGCACGCGGTTTCCCGCGCCGGCGCACGGAACGCCGCGACAGGAATGGCCGCACAGAGGCCTAAGAGCCCGAATCCACATCCCTCGGGCGGGGCCGCGTGCCCGCCGAAACGGTAGGCGCACGATTTCCAGCACGGTCTGCTTCATCCCGTGGAGTAACTTCGTCGTCGGCCCGGACGGCCGCGCGAGTTTCTGCTGCGAAGTCCCCGAGATCCTCACCGTCGACGGCCGCGCGGGCAGCATCTACCGCGATTCGATCGACGAGCTGTGGAACGCCGACGGACTGGTCGAGATTCGCGCCGCGATGGCGCGCGGCGAGAAGCCGGCGAGCTGCGGCGTCTGCTGGAAGCGCGAAGCGGCCGGCGGGCTGAGCCGGCGATTGCTGATCAACGGTGCGTACGGGCACCTCGGCGGCGAGCTCGCGCTCGAGCAGCTTCCGGACGAAGGGCGCGCGACGGACTACCGCCTCGAACGGCGGCCGGACTGGCTCGTGCTGGAGCTCGGCAACGTCTGCAACTTGAAGTGCCGAAGCTGCAGCCCGCTGTTCAGCTCGCGGATCGCCGCCGATCCGGTGCACGTCGCGTGGAGCAACGGCGCGGCGATCGGGATCACCCCGACGACCTACGGCCTCGTCAAAGATCTCCAGAACGCCGCGCCGCAGAAGCGGATCCCGTGGTACCACGAGGTCGACCGGATGGTCGACATCGTCGCGGGCGGCGGCGAGGAGAACCGGATCCTCTCGCTGCTCGGCGGCGAGCCGTTCCTCATCGACCACGTGTGGCGGCTGCTCGAAGCGCTCGTCGAGCGCGGCGCGGCCGGGCGCATCCACGTCGCGGTCGCGACGAACGGTCAGCAGCGGAAGGAGAAGCTGCGCGAGCTCGCCCCGCATTTCCGCCGGATCAGCGCCTCGGTCAGCGTCGACGGGTACGGCAAGCTCTACGAGTATCTGCGGCACGGCGCGAGCTGGCCCAAGCTCGTCGACACGCTCGACTGGATGCGCGAGATCCCCAACCTCGACGTCGTCGTGCTGCCGACGCTGCAGAACACGAACGCGCTCGACATCATCCCGCTCCTGCGGTTCCTCGACGAACGCGGCGTCACGGTCGGCTACAACGTGCTGGAGTGGCCGCTGCGCCTGCGGCCGACCAATCTTCCGGACGGCGTCCGCCGCGTCGCGGCGAAGCGCCTGCGCCGCTATCTCGAGACCGAGTGCGAACCCGGGAACGTCACCGTCGTGCGCGGGCTGTGCGAGGCGATCGAGGACGAGACGTATCCCTTCGATCCGGAGCTCTTCGCGGAGTACATGACGTTCACGAACGACCTCGACGCGATGCGAGGCGAACGCCTGCGCGACGCCGCACCCGAGCTCTGGACGCTGCTGCGCGCCTCGGGGGTGGACTGGTCGAACGCGCGCCGCCACGCGCCCGCCGCGCCGGAAGCCTCTCTGGCGCCGGACGAGATCCTCGCGCGCGTGAACCGGACCGTCTCGCCGAACGACTTCACCTTCGCCGGCTTCGAGGCGCACGGCGAGGGGATGTTCTTCTTCACCGCGGCGCACCAGGTCTCGGAGATCGACGCGCACCTGCGCGCGAGCGGACATCCCGGGCTGAAGGAGAGCGTCGCCGTCGCCGACGTCGGCTGCCACTACGGCCGCATCACGCGCGCGCTGCGCGCCGCGCTGCCGAGCGCGGCGGTGTACGCCTGCGACATCGACGCGTATGCGGTGCGGTTCTGCGCCGAGGAGCTCGGTGCGCTCCCGGTCGCGATCGGCTGGGAGCCCGAGGCCGACCCGCTGCCGTCCGGCCTCGACGCGCTGATCAGCTTCTCGCTGCTCACGCACACGCCGTTGCAGCACTGGCGCGACTCGCTGCGCGCGTGGGGACGGATGCTGCGCCCGGGCGGCGTCGCCGCGTTCACCTACCTCTCGGACCGGCGCCTCGCGTTGTGGCGCGCCGGCGAGATGGAACACTACGGCAGCTTCACCGACGAGACTCGCGACGAAGTCGAGCGCTCAGTGCGCGAGTGCGGAATCGGGTACGCTCCGCTGACCTCGCACTACGGCGGGAAGCCGTTCTACGGGATCACGTTCGTCACGCCGGAGTTCGTCCGGCGCGAGATCGAAGCGGCCGGCCTCGAGGTCCTCGCGCTTCCGTTCGAGACGCCGAGCTTCGGGCAGGAGCTCGCCATCGCGCGCAAGCCCCAGGAAACGGTCGCCGCTCCCGCGGCGCCGCCCGCCGTCATGCGCGACATGCGGGTCGTGGCGTTCTACGATCCGCGCGCGTACGCGCCGGCGAACGACGGCGACGCGGGCGGGTCGATGTGGCCGGAGCTGCTCGCCGACCAGGCGCGCGCGCTGCCGACCGAGCTCGGTTTCGCCGACCCGCGCGTCCCGGAAGTGCGCGAGGCGCAAGCCGCGCTGGCGGCGGAGCACGGCGTCGACGCGTTCTGCTACCGGTACCGCTGGAACGGGCGGCCGCACTGGGACGCGCCGCTCCGGAGCCTGCTCGCGACGGGGCGTCCCTCGGCGCCGTTCTGCCTGATGATCGAGATCGAAGACCCCGCGCGCTACGACGTCGCGGAGGCGCGGCGGCTGCTCGAAGACATCGTGCCGGCGCTGAAGGACGAACGGTATCTCCGGGTCGACGGCGCGGCGCTCGTCCTCGTCCGGGACATCGCGGGGACGGCGCAGCCGCGCATCGGGCTGGCGGCGTGGCGTGAAGCGGCGCGCGAGGCGGGCGCCGGCGAGCTCCACGTCTGCGCGTTCGAACGCGATCGCGCCGACCGCGCCGACGAGCTGGGCGCCGACTCGCATCTCATGATCGCGCCGCCCGACGGTGATTTTGCGCAGCGCGCCGCGCAATCGATGGCGATGCCGTGGCCCGCGCAGCGCGCGTTTCGCCTGGTGCAGTCGGTCGCGGCCGCCGACGGGCCGGAGGCGGCGCTGAGCTACGAGCTCTGGCTCGGTTCCGCGATCGACGCGACGCGCCGGCGCGGCGAGCACCTCGTCTTCGTCGACGCGTGGAACGATTGGACGAGCGGGCGCTATCTGGAGCCGGACGATCGCGGCGGCCGCTCGATCCTGACGGCGACGCGCCGCGCGGCGCGCGGGCCGGCGAGCGGGCTCGCGCTCCTGCGGCGGCTGCGCGACGCGCTCGATGCCGGTGAAGGCGACCGCGACGAGCTGCTCGCGGAGCTGGAACGCGTGCTGCAAGAGCACGAGCGCGGCCGCGAGCGAATCTTCACGCTGGTCGAAACGGCGCTGGTGCGCAGCGCGGCGCGCGGCGACCGCGTCTGGAGCCGGTTGCCCGTCCCCGCGCAGCACCTGCCGCCGTCTCCGGGCCGCGTTCTCATCGACTACCTCGACGGGGTCGGCGGCGTCGTGCTGCACACGGGCGCCGCGCGCGTGTCCCTGCGCAGTGCGGAGGCGGAGATCGCGGGGTGGGCGCACTGCGGCGACGCTTCGCCGGAGCTGGTCGACCTGTTCGTCGCGTTCGAGTCGGACGAGCGCGATCACGACATGCTCTTCCCCGTCACCGAGCGAACCTCGCGGCCCGACGTGCCCCTGCACAATCCGGGCTTCCCCGAGGCGATCGGTTTCCGCGCCGTGCTCCCCGTGCGCAACCTCGTTCCGGGGACGTATCGCGTGACGATCCTGCAGCGCGCGCCGCACGCCACCTACCGTGACGTAACGCAAGTCGTCGCCGTGCGGGAAGACGTGTGACGTGTTCGAGCCGCTGATCTGGGACGGCGACGACGCCGTGCTGAACGGCGTCGTCTTCCGGATGGAGCGGAGCGGCGCCTACGCGCCCTCACGCGACGGCGACGCGTTCGCGCTGTACAAGAACCGGCAGCTCGTCGATCAGTACGAACGCTTCTGGTCCTCGACGCCGTTCCGGCCGCGGCGCGTCTTCGAGATCGGGATCTGGGACGGCGGCAGCACCGCGCTCTGGTACGAAGTGCTGAAACCGGAGAAGATCGTCGCGATCGACTCGATGGAACGCGGGGACGGCGACTACTTTCGCCGGTACGTCGCCGAGCGCGGGCTCGAGACGCGCGTCATGACGCGCTGGGGCGTCGATCAGGCGGACCGCCGAGCGGTTCTCGACGTCGTCGAGCGCGATTTCGACGGCGCGATCGACATGGTGATCGACGACGGCTCGCATCTGTACGCCCCCACGCGAGCCAGCTTCGAGACGCTCTTTCCGCGCTTGCCGCCCGGCGGTCTCTACATCATCGAGGACTGGGCGTGGGAGCACTGGCCGGAGTTCCAGGACCCGCGTCATTTCTGGGCCGGCGAAGAGAGTCTGTCGGCGCTGGTCGAGGATCTCGTCGCGGCGACGGGGACGTCGCGCACGCTGATCCGCCGGCTCGCGGTCCACGAGGGGTTCGTCGTCGTCGAGCGCGGTGAGGAGCAGGTCGCCGCCGACTCGTTCGCGCTGCTCGATCACGTCCGCCGCCGACCGTGGCGCGCGAAGACCGCCAAGCCGGCGGAGTCCGACGTCAAGCTGTTCGCGTTCTACCTGCCGCAGTACCACGCGATCCCCGAGAACGACCGCTGGTGGGGGACCGGCTTCACCGAGTGGACGAACGTCGTGCGCGGGCGCCCGCAGTTCGAGGGCCACTACCAGCCGCATCTGCCGGAGCGGCTGGGCTTTTACGACCTGCGCTTACCGGAGACGCTGGCGCGGCAAGCCGAGCTCGCGCAGGCTCACGGCATCCACGGATTCTGCTATTACTACTACTCGTTCGGGACGAAACGGCTGCTCGACCGTCCGCTGCGCGAGATGCTGCGCAGCGGCGAACCGCAGATGCCGTTCTGCCTGTGCTGGGCGAACGAGAACTGGACGCGGCGCTGGGACGGGCACGACCGCGACCTGCTGATCGAACAGCGCTACGGCCCCGAGCTCGACGCCGCGCTGATCGACGAGCTGATGCCGTTCTTCCTCGACCGGCGCTATCTGCACGTGCAAGGCGCGCCGGTGCTGATCGTGTACCGGCCGGCGGCGATCCCCGACCCACGCGCGACGATCGCGCGGTGGCGCACCGCCGCGCGCCGGTGGGGCCTGCGCGATCTGCACTTGGTCGCGGCGCTCTCGCACGGCTTGGCCGATCCGCGGCCGCTCGGCTTCGATGCGGCGATGGAGTTCCCGCCGCACGGCCCCGCCCTCCACGCGCCCGAGGTACCGGTCGAAGGCCGCTCGCCGCGCTTCGCCGGGCGCGTGCACGATTTCGAGGCCGCGATGCGCGCGAATCTCGCGCTCCCGCCGCGGCCGTTTCGCGTCTACCGCACCGCGATGGCGGGCTGGGACAACACGGCGCGGCTGGGCGAGCGCGCGACGGTCTATCACGGCTCCTCGCCGGAGCTGTACGAAGAATGGCTGCGCGCGCTCGTCACGGAGGCGCGCCTGGGCCATCCCGATCACCGCATCGTCTTCGTGAACGCATGGAACGAATGGGCGGAAGGCGCCCATCTCGAGCCGGACCGCCGCTTCGGGACGGGTTATCTCGAAGCGACGCGGCGCGCGCTCGCGCCCGCGCTGAGCGCCGCCGGCGGTTCGCTGAGCTGAGTTCCTAGGTCGAGGCGGAGAGGAACGAGATGATGTCCTGGCGCGTCACGACGCCGGCGGGCTTGCCGTTGTCGGTGACGACGATCGCCGAGTTCGCCATCGTGAGGAGCTTGTAAGCGCGCTCGACCTCGACGTCGTGCTCGAGCATCGGGAACGGGCGGCCCATCACCTCGCCGACCGGCTTGTGCATGATGTCGGCGTGGTCGAAGACCTGCTGCATCACCGCGACGTCGTTCACCGAGCCGACGACCTCGTTGCCGCGGACGACCGGGAGCTGCGAGATCTCGAAGCTGCGCAAGAGGTCGAGCGCGACCTTCACCGTCTGGTCCTCGGTGACCGTGATCATCGGCGGGAGCGGCTGCTTCGTGCGCAGCACGTCGCCGACGGTCTCCTTGCGGCGCTCGTCCTCCAAGAAGCCGTTCGCGCGCATCCACTCGTCGTTGAAGATCTTCGACATGTAGCCGCGCCCGGAATCCGGCATCATCACGACCAGGATCGCGTCGGCCGGCAGCTCTTTCGCGACGCGCGCCGCCGCGGCGACCGCGGTCCCCGACGAGCCGCCGACCAGCAGGCCTTCCTCGCGCGTGATCCGCCGCGCCATCAGGAAGCTCTCCTTGTCGGTGATGCGCAAGATGCGGTCGATCACGCGCATGTCGACGGTCTGCGGGAGATAGCTCATCCCGATCCCCTCGACCTTGTACGACTTCGGCGTGTCGCCGCTGTAGATCGAGCCTTCCGGATCGGCGCCGACGACGACGATGTCGGGATTCTTCTCTTTGAGGAAGCGCGCGGTTCCGGAGATCGTCCCGCCGGTCCCCATCCCGCTCACGAAGTGCGTGATCCGGCCGGCCGTCTGCTCCCAGATCTCGGGCCCGGTCGTGACGTAGTGCGCGCCGGGGTTCTGCGCGTTGTGCCACTGGTCGGGCTGGATCGCGCCGGGGATCTCGGCGGTGAGCCGGTTCGCGACGCCGTAGTACGACTCGGGCGAGTCGTTCGGCACGTTCGTCGGCGTGATCACGACCTCGGCGCCGTACGCCTTGAGCAGATCGACCTTCTCGCCGGACATCTTGTCGGGCATGACGAGGATGCAGCGGTAGCCGCGGATCGCCGCCGCCATCGCGAGGCCCGTCCCGGTGTTCCCCGAGGTCGCCTCGATGATCGTCGCGCCGGGTTTGAGGATCCCGCGCGCCTCGGCGTCGGCGATCATCGCGACGGCCGGGCGGTCCTTCACCGACCCGCCGGGGTTGACGTACTCCACCTTCGCCAGGACGAGGCAACGTGCGTCGTCGGTCACGCGATTCAGCTTGATCAACGGGGTATGACCGACAGCGTCGAGGGCGTTCTGGTAGTAGGTCATCCCGGCGGTGGGACGAGGGTCGGTGAGGGCCATGACCTGGTCGCGTTCCGCAACCCCGGAAAGGCAGCCTGCGTCCAAGACAGTGCTACGGTCGATCACGGGACGGGGGAAGAAGACTGACGATGGCCACCGATTTTCGCCACGGTGAGTTTCCGCGCCGCGGGCGCGAGGCGCTCGACGGCTATCTCTGGCTGGCCCGGGTGTTCGACAAGGCCCGCGCGGCCCACGCCGGCACGATCTACGACTACATCTATCCCTGCCCGATGGACCGCGGCGTCTTCGACCGCTGGGGGATCACCGCGCGGATGTTCGACGCCGCGCTCGACACGTGCCAGACCGACGACGAGATCCTGGCCTGGCTCAAGGCGCGGGTCCCCGAGGCGCGGCGCGACGAGGCCAACCGCTGGCTGCTCGAGGAGAAGGCGTCGAACCTGGACCGCCAAGACGCGGAAGAGGGCGTCGTCCCGGCTTAGCGGGTTCGCGTTTCGGCAGCCGCGAACGCTCGGCGCGTGACGCGTTTTCGCTTCGTCCTGCTCGGCATGGCGCTTGCCGTGCTCGCCTCGTGCGGCGCGCCGCAGGTTCCGCCGGCGCAGAACTACGGGACGATCGTCGGCCGCGCGTACGATCAGACGACGAACCAGCCGGTCGCGGGCGTCGTCGTCGTGGTCGACACGATCCTCACCGCGACGACGGGGAGCGACGGCAGTTACCGCATCGGGAACATCCCGCTCGGGACGTACACGCTGCGGCCGGCCGCGCCGCAGGGCTACACCGCGCCGGTGCAGCCGGCGTACGACGGCAGCATCGCGACGGGCCAGACGATCACGGTCGACATCCCGCTGACGCACGCGTAGGCGCGCGGTGCGGGTGGTGATCGCGCCCGACAAGTTCAAGTCGAGCCTGAACGCCGCGGAGGTCGCGGCGGCGCTGGCGCGCGGCGTGCGCGACGTCGTCCCCGACGCCGCGTGCGTCGCGGTCCCGATGGCCGACGGCGGAGACGGGACGGTCGAAGCGTTCCTGGCGAGCGGCGCGAGCGCGCGGACCGTGCGGGTCACCGGCCCGCTCGGCGAGCCGGTCGAGGCGACGTACGCGCGCGACGGCGCGACGGCGATCGTCGAGATGGCGGCGGCCTCGGGGCTCGCGCTGCTCGGCGGCCGGCTCGGCGCCCGGCGCGC
>DATHLL010000663.1:0-7193 GCA_035488195.1 Candidatus Elarobacter sp.
GGTGATGCCCGATCTCGCCGCGCCGTACGTCGCGGTGATGGGCACCGGGCGCAGCGACTTCCCGAACCAGATCAACAACCTGCTCTCGTTCCCGGGGATCTTCCGCGGCGCGCTCGACTGCCGCGCGCGCAAGATCACCGAAGGGATGAAGCTCGCCGCGGCGCGCGCGATCGCCTCGATCGTCGGCGAGGAGCGCAGCGCCGAGTACATCATCCCGAGCGTCTTCGACACCCGCGTCGTCGACGCGGTCGCGCAGGCGGTGCAGCACGCGGCGATCGAGGAAGGCGTCGCGCGGCGCGAGCTGCTGATGCCGGACGACGAATCCGCCCACGCCGGCGCGGGAACGAGATAGTGTCCGACCGTATTTTGATCATCGAGGACGACGCCGACGTCGCGATGTTCGAGAAGGCGATCCTCGAGCGCAACGGCTACGAAGTGCGCATCGCGAACACCGGCTCGGCGGGGCTCGAGGCGGAGCCGGTCTTCAAGCCGGCGATCGTGCTGCTCGACGTCGAGCTGCCGGACATCTCCGGGCTCGACGTCTGCACCTCGCTCGCGAACTCGTCCGACGCGTTCATCCTCATGGTCAGCGCGCACTCCAGCGAGAACGACGTGCTCAAGGGGCTTGGGCTCGGCGCCGACGACTACATCCGCAAGCCGTTCTCCGGGAACGAGCTGGTCGCGCGCGTGCAGTCGTTCCTGCGCCGTCGCGAGCGCTCGCGGAAGACCGATCAGGAAGGCCGGCTGCAGGTCGGCGGCGCGACGCTCGTCCGCGACTTCCACACGCTGGAGAACAACGGCAAGAGCGTCACGCTGACCGCGCTCGAGTTCAGGCTGCTGTGGTATCTCGCCGAGAACGTCGGCAAGCTGCTCACGCGCGCGCAGATCCTCGAGCGCGTCTGGAACGACGTCTCCGGCGTCCCGACGCGCGTCGTCGACGTCCACGTCGCCGCGCTCCGCAAGAAGCTCAACGAAGTCGGCGCATCGCTCGCGATCTCGTCGGTGCGCGGCATCGGATATCGTCTCGACGAGCGATGACGCCGGCGATCGCGCTCGACTCGCGCGATCCTAGGCCGTTGTACGTGCAGATCGCGGACGCGCTGGCGACCGCGATCGAGCGCGGCGAGCTCGCGCCCGAGGAGCGGCTGCCGCCGATCCGCGCGCTGGCAGGCGACCTCGACGTCGCGCTGGTGACCGTCTCGCAGGCGTACGAGACGCTCGCGGCGCGCGGGCGCGTCGTCTCGCGGGTCGGGCGCGGGACGTTCGTCGCGCCGCACCGCGCGCTCGAGGAGGCGCCGTTCGCGCGCACCTGGGAGCCCTCGCTGCTCTCGCGCGGCGAGCGGATGGAAGGCGTGATGGACCGCATCGCGCAGGCGAGCGCGCCCGGCGCGATCTCGCTCGCGCGCGCGAACCCCGCGCCCGAGACGTTCCCGATGGCGGAGTTCGGGCGCGCGATGCAGCGCACGTTTGCCGACGACCCGCCCGAGGCCATGCAGTACCGCGCGAACACCGGCGATCCCGAGCTCTGCGCGACGCTCGCCGCGTCGCTCAACGCGCGCGGCTGCGACGCGCGCGCCGACGAGATCATCGTCACCTCCGGCGCGCAGCAGGCCGCCGATCTGATCGCCTCGGTGCTGCTCGCCGACCGCGCCGTCGTCGCCAGCGAGTCGCCGACCTATCCCGGGACGCTCGGCGTCTTCGACGCGCGCGGCGCGAGCTACGTCGAGGTGCGCGGCGACGCCGACGGCGTGCGGATCGACGACGTCGAGCGCGTCTTCGCCGAGTACCGCCCGCGGCTGTTCTCGATCTGCCCGATCGCCGAGAACCCGACCGGGACCGTCCTTCCGGCGCGGCGCGGGAAGGCGATCGTCGAGCTGGCGCGGCGCTACGACGTCGTCGTGCTCGAGGACCAGACCGGCTGGACGTTCGCGTACGAGAGCGCCGCGCCGCCGCCGCTCGCCGCGTACGACGTCGACGGCCGCGTCGTCATGATGGAGTCGCTCTCGAAGTCGATCTTCCCGGCGCTGCGGATCGGCTATCTGCGCGTGAAGGGCGCGCTGCGCATGAACATCGAGGCGGCGAAGGTGCGCACCGACTCGTTCACCTCGACGCTGACGCAGCGCGCGCTGTGGCGCTTCCTGCACGCGCCCGCGTACCCGCGTCACCTCAAGTCCGCGCGCTCGCTCTACCGCGCGCGCCGCGAGCTGTTCGTCGACGCGCTCGCGCGCGCGCTGCCGTGGGCCGACGTGCGCCCGCCGCAGGCGGGGACGAACGTCTGGCTGCGCCTCCCCGCGCGGCTCTCGACGCAGGCGGCGTTCGAGGCCTGCGCGCGCGAAGGCGTCCTGGTGATGCCGGCCGACCCGTTCTATCCGACGCGCAGCGGGCCGCCCGCCCTGCGGCTCTCGTTCGGCGACCACGGCGAGGCCGAGCTGCTCGAAGCCGCACGCCGACTCGGCCGCGCGCTCGCCGCGACGTAGCCCGGCCGGAGCGGCCGGGCGGAACCGTGAGGCGGCGGGCGGAAGCGCCGCCGCCGTGACCCCCCGACCCGCTCTCACCGCGGCGCTCGCAGCGCTCGCGCTCTCCGGCCCTTGCGCGGTGCTCGCCGCGCCGCGGCCCGCACCGCACCGTCCTCCCGCCGCCGCGCCGCGCCCCGCCGCCGCGCGCGCGCCTGTCTCGTACGCCGCGCCGGCCGGGAACCTCCCGGCCGGGCACCTGCGCGGCGCGACGTTCGACGCGGTGCTGCCGTCGGGGCGGCTGGTGACGCCGGTCGGGCCGAGCGTCGTGACCGGGATGAACGCGCTCGGCGTCGCGCTCACCCCGGACGGCCGCTTCGCGATCGTCACGAACGACGACGAGCGTGAAGGGCTGGTGCACTCGCTGATCGATCCGGGCGCGACCGGCGGGTTCTCGCTCGCGGTCGTCGACACGGCGACGATGACGGTCGTCGACCGCTACCGCGCGGCGAACGAGAAGTACTGGGTCGGCGTCGTCGCGGAGACCGATCCGACCGACGCGTCGCGCACGCTCGTGCTCGCGTCCGGCGGTCCCTCGAACGTCGTGTACGCGTTCGACCTCGATGCGAACGGGCGGCTCAGGCCCGACGCGATCCACACCATCACGCCGCCGGTTCCGACCGATCCCGCGTACGCCGATCAGGGCCACAGCTTTCCCGGGACGCTCGTGCTCTCCGCCGACGGACGCCGCGCGTACGCCGTCGACGAGGCGGCCGAGACGGTCAGCGCGATCGACACGACGTCGCGCGCGCTCAGCGGGCCGGTGCAGCAGGTCGGGTTCTTCCCGTTCGGCGCCGCGCTCGCCGGCGGCCGTCTGCTGGTCACCGACGAAGGGCTGATGCGCTACGCGAACCTCGCCCAGCCCGCGACCTCGCCGCCGTTCCGCACCGTGGCGCCGGATCTGCGCCACGCCTCGGCGCTCTCGTTCGTCGGGCTTGCGGCAAACGGCGATCTCTCCGCGCTCCCGCAGGACGCGCCGCCGTTCGCGAACGGACCGCTCGCGCTCGACCCGACCCCGGACGGTTCGCGCATCGTCGGCGGCGCGCATCCCACCGCGATCGTCACGACGCGCAACGGCGCGTACGCGTACGTTGCGATGACGAACGTCGACCGCATCGCGACGGTCGCGCTGCGCGGAACGCCGCGCGCCGCCGGCGGGACCGAGCTGCGGCTCTTCGACAAGGGTCCGTACGGGACGCAGCCCGCGGCGCTCGCGCTCTCGCGCGACGGCGCGCGGCTCTACGTCGCGCTCGCCGGGCTGAACGCGGTCGCGGTGATCGACGCGCGCGATCCGCTCCATCTGCACCGGCTCGGGCTGATCCCGACCGGCTGGTATCCGACCGCGCTCGCGCTCGCGAGCGACGACCGCACGCTGTTCGTGGTGAACACGAAGGGCTTCGGCCACGACGCCGGCTTCACCGGCGATCCGAAACCGCCGCAGTACGCCGACGCGAACGCGACCTGGTCGACGCTGCAGAAGATCGACCTCGCCTCGGTGCGGCTGCAGCCGACGACGATGAACGCGCTCGCGAACACGCGGCGCGTCCTCGCCGCGCCGGCCACGTACCCGAAGGGGATCACGCACGTCGTCGTGATCCTCGAGGAGAACAAGACCTTCGACGCGATGCTCGGCGATCTGGGCCCGCCGTACGGCGATCCGTCGCTGGTCTCGTTCGGCGAGAGCGTCACGCCGAATCTGCACGCGCTCGCGCGCCGCTACGGCTTCGCGGCGAACATCTTCGCCGACGCCGAGGAGTCGGACGCCGGACACCAGTTCTTCGCCGGCGGGATCTCGACGCTGTACTCGGAGCGGACGCTGCTCGACAAGAGCGGCCGCGGGAAGCTGGTGAACAAGAACGAGGATCCCGAGGACTACCCGCGCCTCGGCTACATCTTCAACGCGCTCGCGCGGCGGCGGCTGCCGTTCCGCGACTACGGCGATCTGATCCGGCTGAGCGGCTACGACGAAGGGAACGCGAACCCGAACGATCCGAAGATCGACGACCCGACGTTCGTGAGCGCCGACGACCGCGACGCGCCGACGCAAGGGCTGGGCGGTCTCTACAGCCTGAACGTTCCCGCGCCGGCGGTGCTCGACGGTCACGTCGACTTGAACTATCCGGGCTGGAACCTGCGCATCCGCGACGAGCGGCGCGCGAAGGAGTTCATCCGCGACTACGGGACGCTGGTCGCGCAAGGCCGCCAGCCGCGCTACACCTACATCTGGCTCCCCGCCGATCACACCGGCGCCGGGCCGAACATCCCGCCGATCCCCGAGGAGGTCGCCGACGGGGACCGCGCGCTCGGGATGATCGTGCAGTACCTCTCGCACCTGCCGTCGTGGAAGCAGACCGCGCTGTTCGTGATGCCGGACGACGCGCAGTCGTCGCGCGACCACGTCGACGAGTACCGCACGTACGCGATCGTCGCGGGGCCGTACGTGAAACGGCACTACGCCGGGACGCGCCACCTCTCGACGGTCAGCGTGCTCAAGACCAGCGAGCAACTGCTCGGAATCCTGCCCTTCTCGCTCGGCGACCTGCTCGCGACCGACATGAGCGACTTCTTCACCGCAAGCGGCGGCGACGCGGCGCCGTACGCGATGATCCCCGTGCCGACGCAGACCGCGAGTGCCGAAGGGGCACGCATCGCGGCGCTGCTCGAGCGCACCGATCAGAGCAGCGCCGATGCGGACACCGCGCGCGGCGCGCGGATCGTCGACTTCTCGCGCCGCGCCGACGTGCTCGCGCAACGGCGCTACGCGACGGACCCGGCGGTATACCGCAAGATGCAGGCGGCGCTCTATGCGCAGGCGCTCGCGGTGCTCGACGGCACGCAGCCGGAGCCGGATACGGACGGCGACTGAGCGGCGCGGGGCGTTCGGTGGTACGATGCGGGCATGCGCACCACCGACATCGCCCTGCTGATCCTGCGGCTCACGGTCGCGATCGTGCTCTGGCCGCACGGCGCGCAGAAAGCGCTCGGGCTCTTCGGCGGCCCGGGGATCGCCGGAACCGTCGCCGGACTCGGCGGCCACATGGGGCTGCCCGTGATCCTGGTCTACGTGATCATCGCGGTGGAGTTCCTCGGGCCGATCGCACTGGCGACCGGCATTCTGACGCGGCTGGTCGCGCTCGGCATCGCGATCGACATGGCGGCCGCCGCGGTGCTCGTGCATCTCCCGAACGGGTTCTTCATGAACTTCACCGGGAAGCAGCAGGGCGAAGGGATCGAGTACTTCGTCTACGCGGTCGGAATCTCGCTCGCGCTCGTCATCGCGGGCTCGGGGCGAATCGCGCTGCTCCCCAAGACGTAAACGCGCGCGACTCGGAGACGGCGACCGCCCTGAGCTGCTTCGGTTTGCTTCGCCGGATGCCTCGCACGCGGCGAGCGATCCACGACCGAGGGAACCTGCTCGCGGCGAAGGTCGCGCGGCGGACGTCGTCGGCAACGTGCGTAAGGGCGCTGAGCTCCATCGCGCTGTTTGCCGCCCGCCAGCGGCAACCGAGCGATTCCCAGAGAGCGACCGCGCGACGCCGGCGATCGGCGGCCGATCCGAGGCGTCCCTCCGCCGCCAGCACGGCGGCCGCGGCATCGCACGCTTTCGCATCGCCACGTTCGGATCCGCCGGCCGGCATCGCGAGCGCTTCTCGAGGGCGGCCGCCGTGCGCGTCGAGCCATTCGCGCGCGAGCCGCGCGTCCACCGGCGCATACGCGGCCGCGAGCTCGAGACAGAGCGACGGCTCGTCGCCGACCGCTGAGCGGTACTGCGCAACGAGTTCTCGAATGCGAAGCAGCTCCTCCCCGAAGATGATGCGCTGACCCAGCTGCAAGGCCAGAAAAAGACGGTCGAGCGTCGATCCGATCTTGAGCGACCCGCTCGGCGCGGTTTCCGCCGCGTGCCGGAAGCGAGCGAACGCGCCGACCTCGTCACCGCGCAACGCCGCATCCCAGCCGAGCGCCGATTGCAGCCGCCAATACTCGTATTGCGTCTCGGGCGTCCAGCTCACGTCGTTCGCCGCTATCCAGAGGAACTCTCCGGCATATGGCACGCAGACGTCGATCGTCAGCGACGCGACCTCGCCGGCGATTCTTGCGAGCAGCATGGTGTCTTGATCGCACGCCGGAACGGCGATCGCCGCGGTCCACGCGGCCATGAGCGTTTCGAGCTGTGCATGATGATCGTGTTCCGCGGCGGCCAGAGCGGCTCGGCACGCGAGCATCTCCGCGCGTACGGTGCCGTGCCGCTTGAAGTACCGTTCCTCGGGCCGCTCTGCGATGCTGCTCCCGGCCGCGATGTGCCGGCGTGCGGCCGCAGCGTCGTGACGGCTCAAGGCGTGAGCGGCGCGGTGCGCCGCGACGTCGGCGGCCGCGGCTCCGCCGAGCTCGACCGCGACCGCGGCTGCGGCCGCGTACTCGCGTTCGCACTCCTCCGGGCGCGCGCAGCGCGCGAGGTGCGATGCTGCGAGCAAATGGTACTCGACCCGTTCGTAACCGCCGGTCGCGACGTCGCGCAGCCGCACGAGCGTCGCCCCGGCGCCGCTCGTGTCTCCGAGCCGCAAGAGACAATGCGCGCGAAGGCGCAATGCCTGTTCAGAGCTGTTACCGCGCAGCGCGTGCATCGCCTCGATGCTGCGCGCGGCGAGGTAAAGACGCCTTGCCTGGTCGACAGCGCTCTCG
>DATHLL010000664.1:0-5070 GCA_035488195.1 Candidatus Elarobacter sp.
ACGTCGATCCCGGCCTTCACGACCTCCTCGACGTACGCGATCCCGGCCGCCAGCGTGAACGCGACCTCCTGGATCGCGGTCGAGCCGGCTTCGCGCGCGTGGTAGCCGCTGACGTTCACCGGGTTGTAGTGCGGCAGGTTCTTCGCCGAGAACACGATCGAGTCGCGCACGAGCCGCATCGCGGGACGCGGCGGGTAGACCCACTCCTTCTGCGCGACGTACTCCTTGATGATGTCGTTCTGGATCGTCCCGCTCAGCTTCTTCCAGTCGAAGCCGCGCTCTTCGGCGCAGACGAGGTACATCGCGAGCAAGATCCACGCCGACGGGTTGATCGTCATCGAGACGGAGATCTTCTCGAGGTCGATCCCGGCGTAGAGGTCGAGCATGTCGTCGACGCTGTCGATCGCGACGCCCTCGCGGCCGACCTCGCCTTCGCTGCGCGGATCGTCCGAGTCGTAGCCCATCAGCGTCGGCATGTCGAAGTCGGTCGAGATCCCGGTCTGACCTTGCGCGATCAGGTAGCGGAAGCGCGCGTTCGTGTCGTCGGCGGTCCCGAAGCCGGCGATCTGGCGCATCGTCCACGGCTGCGCGCGGTACATCGTCGGGTAGGGCCCGCGCGTGTACGGGAACTGGCCGGGGAACCCGACGTCGCGGACGTAGTCCACGTCGGCGACGTGGTCGGGCGTGTAGACGCGCTCGAGCGGCGCGCCGCCGAGGGTGCGGAACACCTCGCGCGACTCGGGCCGGCGGGCGACGAAGGGCTGGAGCGTGGACTGCTCCCACGCGCGGAGCTCGTCGGCTAGGGTCTCGGGGGTCTGCACGGCTGTCGGGTACCTCCGCTAGATTGTATACAATCTTCTGACGGGAAAGGTCAAGTCCTCGTGCCGGGTGTATACAGAGACATGGCGATGACCGCTCCGCGCGCGCCGGAGCAGCGCTTCGAGAGCCTCGTGGACGCGCTGCGCGAGGCGATCCTGACGGGACGGTACGCCCCTGGTACCCGCCTGGTCCAGGAAGAGCTGGCCGAAGCGTACGGGATCAGCCGCATCCCGCTCCGCGAAGCGCTCCGGCGGCTGGAGGGCGAGGGGCTCGTGGTGATCAGCCCCAACAAGGGTGCGGTCGTCCGTCCACTCGCGCCGAAGGACGTCGTCGATCTCTACGAGCTGCGGCTCGCGCTCGAGTCGCTGGCGCTGCGGCGCGCCGCGGAGCGCTTCGCCGACCTGCGCGAGAGCACGCGCCGGCGGCACGCCGAGGCGAAGCGCGCGATCGCGGCGCGCGCGCTCCCGGCGCTCTTCAAGCTCGACCGCGACTTCCACGCGGACGTCGCGGCGGCGTCGGACAACCCGCATCTCGTCGCGGCGCTCGGCGCGCAGTGGTCGCAGATCATGCGCGTCATGCACGCGTACTTCCAAGTCGAGATGTATCCGGAAGCGGTCTGGGACGATCACGAGGCGATCGTCGACGCGCTCGCGCACGGCGACGCCGACACGGCGATCGCGGTGCTGACGCGCCATCTCTCCGAGAGCCGCGACGCGATCCTGGCCCACCTCCGCTCGCGCGCGGCTGCGCCGAACACGTCGTAGCGCGCTCGCCGACCCGAACGGCCTCGTCCGCGCGTCGACCAGCGGTAGCCCCCCGGACGGCGGTCAGCCGAGGCGGCCTTTGAGCACGGCGCGCGCGTGGGCGCCGCCGGTCGGGCAGCGCGTCACGGTGAACTCTTCGGCGATCGTCGAGACGATGAACAGGCCGCGGCCGCTCTCGGCGAGCGCGTCTGCGGGGAGCCGCGCGTTGTGCTGGAAGCCGGCGCCGCTGTCGATGACGTGCAGCACCGCGTACTCGTCGCTCAGGTCGAGCGCGACGTCCGTACCACCGGGCGCGTAGCGCTTCACGTTCCCGATCAGCTCGGCGAAGACCAGCTCGGCGAAGGTGCGGTCGACGTTCGCGACGTCGCGGCGTTCCAGCGCTTCGACGATCGCGGCGCGGGCCGCGGCCGCCGCTTCGCTGTTCGCGACGTCGAAGGTCCAGCGCAGCGCGCCGTGGTCGCCGCCGGTCTCGAGCAGCGAGCGGCGGAACCCGACGACCAGCAGCGCGACGTCGTCGCTCGCGCCGGTGCCGCGCAGCACGCCTTCGTGGATCGCCTGTGCGGGTGCGCTGTCGACGTCGGCCTCACGCAGCGCGGCCGCCACCGCGCGCTCCCCGGCGATGACGTCGCGGCCCGCTTCGGTCAAGCCGTCGGTGTAGAGCAGCAGCGTCTCGCCGTCGTCGAGATCGAGGTAGCTCGTCACGTCGGCGCCGCGCTCGCGCAGCCCGAGCGGCAGCCCTTCCGCCGGAAGGCGCACGATCTCGCCGCGCGCGGTGCGGCAGAGCGGCGCCGGGTGGCCGGCGCCCGCGCATGCGAGCGTCGCCCACACCGGATCGAGCACGCCGACCCACGCGGTGACGAAGCGGTCCGGCACCTGCGAGCGCAGCACGCGGTCGGCGGCGTCGAGCATCACCGACGGATCGGGATTGATCGCCGCCGCGCCGCGCAAGCTCTGGCGGATCGCGGCCATCGTCGCGGCCGCTTCGAGACCGCTCCCCGCGACGTCGCCGATCGAGACGACGACGCGGCCGTCGGCGACGCGGAACGCGTCGTACCAGTCGCCGCCGATCAGCGCCTCGCTGCGCCCGGCTTCGTAGAGCGCGTCGAACGAGATCCCGGCGATCCGCGGCAGCTCAGTCGTGAGCGCGGCGGCTTGAAACGTGCGCGCGACGCGCTTCTCGCGCTCGTACGCTTCGGCGTTTCCGATCGCCGGCGAGAGCCGCCGCGCGACCTCGACGAAGAGCGGGAGATCCTCCGCCGAGTACCGGCGCTTCGAGCTCGCGTCGTACGCGACGGCCAGCGTGCCGCGCACGGCGCCGCCGAACTCGATCGGAACGATGATCGCCGAGGCGATCCGCAGCGCGTCGATCGCCTCACGATACGGCATCGCCGCCGCACCGAGCCCGTTCGCCGGAAACTCTTCATAGACGACCGGGCGCCTCGCGCGCACGACTTCAGCCGAGCCGCTGCGTGCCTCGGCGGCGATGTAGCGCATCTCGAGCAGCTCGCGCAACGCCGCGTCGTGCTCGGGGTCGCGGTGATGCGAAGCGGCGAGATAGAGCGCGCCGTTCTCGTCGATCAGGTTCACCAGCGCCCAGTCGGCGTACGGCGGGACCAGGACTCCGGCCGCCGCGTCGAGCGTCTCGCGCACGTCGAGCGTCTCGGCGACCGCCTCGCCGAGCCGCGCGTAGAACGCCTCGCGCTCCGCGATGCGGCGCTGCGCGTCGGCGGCGGCGCGCGCTTCGCCGAACAGCCGCGCGTTCTCGAGCGCCGCGCCGATGCGGCGGGCGAGGTCCTCGGCGGTCGTGAGGTCGCCCTCGCCGTACGGTTCCGAGACGCCGGTGCGGCAGAACGTCAGCACGCCGTAGCAGCGCCCGCGCGCTTCGATCACCACGGTGATGAGCGAGGAGAGTCCCTCGTCGCGCATCCGCTCGAAGTGCGCGCGATCGGCCGCCGCGCGCTCCCACCACGTCGCGTCGATCCGCGGGACGAGGACGCTCTCGCCGCTGCGCCAAGCCGCCGCGATCGGGTGGACCGGATGGTCGAGCGGCGGAACCTGGCCGACCGAACGCTGGAACGGACCGCGCCGGCGCGGATCGCGGTGCTCGACCGCGGCGCGGCGCAGCACGCCGTCGTCGCCGACGAGATCGAAGAGCACGTAGTCGGCGAACGAGGCGACGGCCGCGCGCGCGACGGCGCGCATGATCGCCTGCGCGTCGAGCTCGGCGGCGAAGAGCTCGTCCGCCCGCGCGAGGAACGCGTCGCGCGCGGCCGCCGCGTGCATGTGATCGATGTCGGTGCAGGTCCCGAACCAGCGCGTTACCGCGCCGTCCGGCTCGCGCATCGCGCTCGCGCGCACGATGAACCAGCGGTACGCGCCGTCGGCGCGCCGCAGCCGCGTCTCCGCCTCGAACGGCGCGCCGTCGTCGACCGCGCGCCGCCACGCGGCGATCAGCTTTGCCACGTCGTCGGGATGCGCGACGTCCTCCCAGCGCCACACGCCGTGCGCCGCGCGCGCAAGGCCGGCGTACGCGTAGATCTGGCCGTTGACGTAGTCGATCTCGCCGCCGGGGAGCGCGGTCCACACCAGCTCCGGGATCGCCTCCGCGATCGCGCGGAAGTCGAGAGCCGTCGGAGCGGTGCGCTCCGACCCGTTCACCGCCAGACCGCCGCGAGCGGGACGACGCGCACCGTCCCGCTCAGCGTCCCGCTGCGCGGGATGCGAAACGTCGCGAGCCGCGCGTGCCACACCGTGCCCGGGACGATGCTCCCGTCGATCAGCCCCGTCTCCGCGCCGTTCGCGCGCGCTTCGCGCGACGCGCTGCACTCGTAGCCGATCGACTCCTTGCCGAACAGCTCGTGCGTCCCGGTCAGCGGGACGCAGACCTCGCCGTTCGCGAGCTGCACGATCCACGGCAGCGCGAGACGCGCGGTGAACAGCGGCTCGTGCGTCGGCAGCGGCTTCGTCAGCCGCACCGCGAAGCCGCGCCCGCCGCTCAGCGGCTCGACGTCGCAGACGACGACGCCCGGGGTCTTCGGCGAGAAGCACGGATCGTAGATCTCGTTGCCGAGCATGCACCGCCAGGCGTCGGCCCGCGAGGGCGCGGCGATCGAGCGCGTCCAGCACGAGCCCGACCGCTTCGGCGCGGACGGCACGACCGGCACGTACGTCGTGACGCGCGTCGCGCGCACGGGCGCGCCACCGGCGCTTGCTATACCACAACAAATCGCAAAAGCGGTTAGGCTTCCGAAGATTACGGCGCCGACAGGAGCCAGTTCGTACTTCTTCAACACCTTAAGCGGCCGTTTCGAGTCTACGCGCCAATTGGGCGTGACGAACCTTCAGCCAACGAACGATATCTCGCCCGTCCGCTCTCCAGGACCGATCAGAGAAGCATGAGGCGACGAACCATGTGAGAAAATCACGATACACGGGGTCGAAAATGTCTTCAGGAAGGCAGGCGCGCCGCGCGATATCCCGGAGAACT
>DATHLL010000665.1:0-5592 GCA_035488195.1 Candidatus Elarobacter sp.
GTCATCGCGTACGCGAACGCATGGTTCGACGCCGTTGCCGCTCACGGATACGTGCCCGGCGTGTACATCGGAGATCGAGCCGGGCTGTCCGGCCAGCAGCTCTTCGAAGCGCTGAAATTTCAACACTACTGGAAATCGGGCTCCGACGTGCCGGACGTTGCGAAGCGCGGTTATCAGATGGTGCAGACCATCCCCGGCAATCCGAGCTCGATCGGCGGCGTCTCGATCGATACGAACGTCACGCAAACCGACCGGCTCGGCGGCAACGCGCGCTGGCTCATCGCGTGAGCCCGCCGGGTTCACGCGAGACGTAGGGGAATCAGCGTCAGGCTGTCCAAGGCGACTCGGTGATTCCCGACCGGTTCCGAGTGGGCCACGGCTTCGACGCGCACCGGCTCGCCGAAGGGCGGCCGTTCGTGCTCGGCGGCGTGCGGATCGAGCACCCGACCGGGCCGCTCGGGCACAGCGACGGCGACGCGCTGACGCACGCGATCTGCGACGCGCTGCTCGGCGCGTGCGCGCTCGGCGATCTCGGCGCGCACTTCCCCGACACCGACCCGCAGTGGAAGGACGCCGACTCGCTGCGGCTCCTCGCCGCGTGTCACGAGCTGGCCGTGCGGCACGGCTGGACGATTGCGAACGTCGACGCGACGGTCGTCGTTCAGGAGCCCCGGCTCGCGCCGCACGTCGCGCTGATGCGCGACGCGCTCGCCGACGCGCTGGGCCTCGACGTCGCGCGGATCAGCGTGAAAGCGAAGACCAGCGAAGGGATGGGCTATACGGGCGACGGGACGGGGATCGCCGCATTCGCGGTCGTTCTGGCCGAAGCGATCGAACGCCGCTGAGCGCCGTCCCCGCCCACGCCGTCGCCTGGACGGCAGACGGGCTTCTCGGCGATCGCGCGCAGCCGCGACGAGCGCGGTGCGACGTCGTCGTCGCCGAGGCCTTGAAACGGTGCAAACCAGATCACAGCGCTTTCACCTGAAGCTCCTCGCGAATCTCGGCGCGCGCGTCTCCGCGCTGGCGCCGGCGGGCGGTGAGCTCGTCGTCCCACACCCCGGTCGCTGCGCACTCCGCGGCGACCGAGCCGAGCTCGGCCAGGAACCGCAATGCGCCGGCGACGCGCCGACTGTCCGACGTAGCTTCCATGGACGAACCGTACCGGAGCAGGGGAGCGGGCTCTATCCGGGGCGGTACGGATGTTGACGGGCGGGACTACGTAGTCTACCGAGTCTGCGGCGTCAGGACGCCGTCGACTCGGCGAGCAGCGCCTCGAGCGCGCGGCGGCTGCTCACGCCCAGCTTTCGGTAGATCGCGGCGATGTGCGTCTCGACGGTCCGGTCGGAGATCACGAGTTGCTCGGCGATCGCGCGGGTCGGCCGCCCCGCGACGACGAGCGCCGCGATCTCGCGCTCGCGGGCGGTCAGCGTCGACTCGCCGCGGCGGCGCTGCGCCGCATCGCCGGTCTCGGTCAGCCGCCGGACCTCGCCGGTCACGCCGATCGCGCGGAAGAGTGCGACCGCGTCGGCGCTCCGGCCGGCGTGCTCGAGCGAGAACGCCTCGGCGATCCGCCAGCCCGCGGTGCGGAACGCCGCGACCGCCGCGTCGGCGAGCCGCACCGCCTCGTCGCGCCGCCGCCGGCGCTGCGCCTCGCGCGCGTCGGTGATCGCGAGGAACCCGCGCGCGGGCCAGGCGCCCTCGCGCGCCGCGATCCCCGCGAGCGCCTCGCGGGCCGCCGCGCGGACCTCCGGCTCGGCGCAGCGGCTCGCAGCGTCGTGCAGCCAGTACGGCGGGTCGGCGCTCCGGACGAGGCCGAGCGCCTCGGTGACCAGCGCGCTCGCCTCGGCGAGGCGGCCCGCGCGGATCAGGTCCTGCGCGACCGCGCCCGCGATCACCGCCGCCGCCGGGACGTCGCGCTCGCGGATCGCGCTGCGCGCCTCCGCCAGCGCCTGGTCGCGCAGCGCGTCGTCGTCGCGGCCGGTCAGCGTCGCGAGCCGCATCGTCGTCCCGTAGTTCCAGCGCATCACCGTCCCGACGTCGTGGCGGATCGCGCCGGCGCGCGCGATGTGCTCGGCCGTCGCGGCGAGATCCCCGGAGACCAGCGCGCAGAGCGCGGCGTTCTGCGAGAGCCACGCGACGAAGCGCAGGTTCTTCGTCCCCTCCGCGACCTCGAGCGCTTCCTCGTAGAGCGCGCGCGCGGTCGCGACCGCGCCGTACGACAGCTCCACGTTCGCCTGATTGTTCAGCGCGCGCACGAGCACGTCGACGTCGGAGCGCTCGCGCGCCTCGCGGCGCGCCTGCGCGAACCGCTCGCGCGCCTCCGCGGCGCGCCCCTGGATGCCGAGGCAGTAGCCGTAGATCCCGGCGAACCGCGCCGACGAGGGCGCCTCGGCGCGGGCCGCGAGCCGGTCGGCGCGCTGCAGGTGGACCAGCGCCTCCTCGGCGCGGCCGCGCGCGGTCAGCAGTCCGGCGGTCATCGTCTCGGCGTCGAAGCGCATCACCGAGTCCTCGTCTTCTAGCCGCGCGACGACCGCCAGCGCCTCGCGCAGGCTCTCGTCGTAGCGGCCCTGGTCGAAGAGCAGGTAGGCCTTGCGCAGCGCGAGCCGGTTCGCGTCCGGATCGTCGCCGAGCGCGCGGATCGCCTCCGTCAGCCGTTCGACCGCGCTGGTGACGTCGCCGGTCGCGTAGAACGCCTCGGCGGCTTTCTCGCCGAGGAGCGCGCGCTGCTGCGGCTCGCGCGCGGTGTCGGCGGCGCGTTCGTAGTGGCGCGCGGCGTCGGCGTACGCGAACAGCGCGACCGCGTGGTCGCCGGCGCGCTCGTTCCACGCGATCGCGTGCTCGACGTCGCCGGCGCGCCAAGCGTGCTCGGCGATCGCGGCGACGTCGAGCGGCTCCTCGTGCGCGAGCGCCTCCGCGGCGTGCGCGTGCAGCACGCGCGCCTCGGCGCGCAGCAGCTCGCCGTAGACGGCCTCGCGCGTGAGCGCGTGGCGGAACGCGAACGCATCGCCCCGCTCGTCCTCCGGCTCCTCGACGACGAGCTGCAGATCGCGCGCGCGGCGCAGCGCGGCGAAGACCGCGACCGCCTGGATCCCGGTGAGCCGCGCGACGAACTGCGCCGAGAAGCGCCGGCCGAGGACCGCCGCGTGCAGCAGCACGTCCCGGTCGCGCTCGCGGAGCGAGGCGAACCGCTCGCGGACCGTCACGCGGATGCTCGCGGGGACGTTGACCGCGCCGCCTTCGCGGTCGCGCCGCTCGAGCGCGCCGCGCAGCAGCTCTTCGGCGAAGAGCGGCCGCCCTTCGGCGAGCTCGCGGATCTGCGCGAGCGCCGGCGTCGGCAGATTGCGGTCGATCTCGTGCAGGGCCGCGCGCAGCAGCCGGTCGACGTCCTCCTGCGGGAGCGGCTCGAGCGCGAGGGTGTCCTCCGCTTCGCGCTCGAGCGCCGCGAGCGCGCGCACCCGCACGGCGTCGGTCACGGTCTCGTCGCTGCGGTAGGTCGCGACGAACGTGACCGGTTCGCTCGCGCAGCGGCTCGCGAGGAAGCGCAGCAGCTCGACGGTCCCGCCGTCGGCCCAGTGCAGATCCTCGAGCACGACCAGCAGCCCTCCGGGCTCGCCGCGCGCGATCTCCGCGAAGGTCGCCGCGACGGCGCCGAAGCGCCGCGACTTCTCGTCGCCCTCGGCACCGCCGCGCGCGTCGCGCTCGAGCCCGGCGTCAGCGCCGAGCGCGTCGAGCGCTTCGACGATCGCCGCGTACGGCGCGTTCGCGTACTCACGCACCGAGGTCACCACCGTTCGCGCGCCCTCGCGCACGGCGGCCGCCGCGAACTCCGCGACCAGCCGCGTCTTGCCGACGCCCGCTTCCCCGCGCACGACGACGACCGCCGACCGCCGCGGCGCGTCGCCGCGCGCGCGTGCCGCCAAGTGCGCCAGCTCGGCGCGCCGGCCGACGAGCTCGCGACAGAAGACGCCCGAGGAGATCACTGTGCGCTTCCGTTCGACGAGTTCGCCGCGGACGCATGGTTCCGCGGGCTGCGAGACGAACGAGCGCGCGATATGCTTCTCGAACTAGACGATCCGACCGTCATTCGCGCCGGGGGGATGCCCGGCAAGCCCGGCGGCGGCCCCGACTCGCCGGAGACCGACGCGCCCGCCGACGAGGAAGACGAAGAGGACGAGGAAGCGAGTCCGACCTGAGCTCGTGACCGGCGGCGGAGGAACGCTTCGCCGCCGGGCATGATCCACAGGCGGATGGATCGCCTCGGCTTCGACCGCCCGCTGCGGCTGCGCTTCGCCCCGTCCTCGGCGGCGGCGCTGCACTGCGGCGGCGCGCGGACGGCGCTCTTCAACTGGCTGCTCGCACGGCGGTCCGGCGGCGTCTTCGTGTTGCGCGTCGACGACGCGTCCGCGCCCGCCGCACCGGACGCCGGTGAGGAGGCGCTGGTGCGCGATCTGCGCTGGCTCGGCCTGGCGTGGGACGAGGGGCCGGACCGGGGCGGCGCGGCGGGGCCGTACCGCCGCTCGGAGCGTGCCGCGCTGCACGCCGCGCACGCCGAGCGGCTGCTGAGCGGCGGCGCGGCGTACGAGCGCGACGGCGCGGTCTGGTTCCGCACGCCGCCCGGGACGACGGTCGTCCACGACCTGATCAAGGGCGACGTCAGCTTCGGCCACGGCGCGATCGCCGACTTCGTCGTGCGCAAATCGAACGGCGAGGCGACCTACGACCTCGCGGCGGCGGTCGACGACGCGACGATGCGGATCGACGTCGTGCTGCGCGGCGACGAGCACCTCGACGACACGCCGCGCCAGATCATGCTCGCGCGCGCGCTCGGCTACGAGCCGCCGCGCTACGCGCACGCGCCGCGCGTCCTCGACGCGCCGCCGGTCGCCGAGCTGCGCCGCGCCGGCTACCTGCCGGAAGCGGTGATCGCGCATCTCGCGCTGCTGGGCTGGTCGCCGCCCGGCGCGCGCGAGACGTTCACGCTCGGCGAGCTCGCCGGCGTCTTCTCGCTCGAGCGCGCCGGCGCGTCGCCCGCGCACTTCGACCTGCAGCGCTTGCGCGCGTTCAACGCACGTGCGCTGCGCGCGCTGCCGCGCGACGCGTATCACGCGCTCGTCGCGGAGCGGATGCAGCGCGCGCGGCTCCTCGAAGAACCGGTCCCCGAAGCGGCGCACCGCTGGATCGAGACGTTCCTCGACGCGTTCGGCGCCGAGGTGCACACGCTCGGCGAGGCGCTCGCGGCGGTCGCGGCGCTGCGCGAGGAGGCGGTGACGATCCCGGCGCTCGAGCTCGAGCGGCTGCGCACGCGCCAGGTGCTGTTCTTCCTCGACGCGGTCGCGCAGTACGTCGACGATCAGCCCGAGCTGCGCGGGCTGCCGCTCGCGCACGATCTGCCGGAGATCGCGAAGGAGTTCGGGATCGCGAAGGACGACGCGTTCGCCGCGGTGCGGATGGCGCTGACCGGCTCGCACGACGGGCCGCCGCTCGCGCTGCTCTTCCCGCTGCTCGGGCACGAACGCATCATGATCCGTACCGGCGCGATCAGTTCGCACATCCTGCACGGCCGCGGCCTCGAGCCGATCCGGTACGGGCCGG
>DATHLL010000666.1:0-3379 GCA_035488195.1 Candidatus Elarobacter sp.
GGCGGGCGGAGCGGGACGCTCGGCGAGTTCGCGATCGCGTACGACGAAGGGAAGATGATCGGCGTGCTGCGCAACTCGGGCGGGATCTCGAACGACTTCGAAGGGATCGCGAAGCTCGTGCGCAAGGACACCGGCGCGCTGCTGATCCAGGACGACGATCCGGAGCGGCTCGTCGACACGTGTCTCGACCGCTATCTGGCGAGCGACCGTCCGACCAGCGTCGCGCTCGCGGCGCAGGCCGGCCGTGCGAGCAACGGCGCTCGTGGCTGAGCTCACCTTCGTCGGCGCGGCCGGGACGGTCACCGGCAGCAAGCACCTCATCACCACGGACGACGGCAAGCACGTCTACGTCGACTGCGGGATGTTCCAGGGGAACCGCGACACCGTCGCGCTGAACGACGCGCCGCTGCCGATCCCGGCGCCGCAGACCGACGCGATCGTCATCACGCACGGCCACATCGACCACGTCGGCTACCTGCCGAAGATCGTGCACGACGGCTTTCGCGGGCCGATCCGGTGCACGCCGGCGACCGCGGGACTGATGGAGATCGTGCTCGCCGACGCGGCGCACCTGCAGGCGAGCATGGAGCGGCGCGGGCTCGAGCACGAGCGCGCGCGGCACATCCCGGCGTTCTACGACGACGCCGACGTCGCGGCGACGCTGAAGCTCGTGCAGCCGGTCGAGCTCGAGACCGACTTCGACGTCTGCGGGATCGCGGTGCGGTATCACAACGCGGGGCACATCCTCGGGTCCGCGTTCGCCGACATGCGGATCGGCGGGAAACGGGTGATCTTCTCCGGCGATCTCGGGCGGTACGGGCGGCCGCTGCTGTACGACCCGGCGGATCTCGACACCGCCGACGTCGTCGTGTGCGAGTCGACCTACGGCGACCGGAACCATCCGCCCGACGCGCTCGGCGAGTTCGAGAAGATCTTGCTCGACGGGATGAGCCGCGGCGGGACGATCGTGATCCCGGCGTTCGCGGTCGAGCGGACGCAGGACATCCTGTACTCGATCGGGGTGCTGCAAGGTCGCGATGCGCAGCTCGCGCAGGTGCCGGTGCACGTCGACAGCCCGATGGCGATCAAGGTCGACGCGCTGTTCGCGCGCTACCCCGACGCGCACAAGCCGTTCGTCGACACGCCGGAGCGCCCGTTCGGCTGCGCCAACGTCACGGTGCACGTGACGTCGGAGGAGTCGAAGCAGTTGAACCATTTGGACGGGCCGGCGATCGTGATCGCGTCGAGCGGGATGGCGACCGGCGGCCGCATCCTGCACCACCTGCACAACCAGATGCCGAACCCGCGCTCGACGATCGTCTTCCCGGGCTTTCAAGGACCCGGGACGCTGGGCAGCCAGCTCGTCCACGGCGCGAAGACCGCGAAGATCTACGGCGACACGCTCGAAGTCCGCGCCGCGATCGTGAATCCCAGCGGGTACAGCGCGCACGCGGATCAGGCGGAGCTGCTGCGCTGGCTCGGCACGCTGAAGTCGAAGCCGCATCTGTACGCCGTGCACGGCGATCCGCCCTCGGCCGCGGCGCTCGCGGCCGCGGTGCAGACGAAGCTCGGCTTCACCGCAAGCGTCGCCGCGCGCGGAACCACCGTCGCGCTGTGAAGCCCGGGAAGGTCAGCCGCTGAGCCAGATGTAGCGTGCGATCAGGAGGGCGGCGACGACGTACAGCAGCGGGGCGACTTCGCGGGCGCGGCCGCTGAGGAGCTTGATCGCGGCGTACGAGATCACGCCGAAGCTGACGCCGTTCGCGATCGAGAACGTCAGCGGCATCGCGATCATCGTGAGGAAGACCGGGATCGCGACCGCGTAGTCGTCCCAGTCGACGTTGCGCAGGCCGTCGAGCATCAGCGCGCCGACGACGATGAGCGCGGGCGCCGTCGCGGCGGCGGGGATCACGCCCGCGAGCGGCCACAGCAGCGTCGCGAGCGCGAACAGCGCCGCGACCGCGAGCGCGGTGAGGCCGGTGCGGCCGCCTTCGGCGATTCCGGCGGCGCTCTCGATGTACGCGGTCGTCGTGCTGGTGCCGAGCAGCGCGCCCGCCATCGCGGCGAGCCCGTCGGAGGCGAAGGCGCGGCGCGCGCGCGGCATGTCGCCGTTCGCGTCGACGTAGCCGGCGCGGGTCGCGAGCCCGACCAGCGTCCCGGTCGCGTCGAAGAAGTCGACGAAGAAGAACGTGAAGACGATCGCCGCCGCGCCGAGCGAGAGCGCGGCGCGAACGTCGAGCGCGCCGGCCAGACCGCTCGGCCACACCGGCAGCGCGACGACGCCGTGCGGGAACCCCGCGAACGGCACGAGCGTATCGTGCGGCCCGCCGGGATACACGGGCGCGCGCGTGACGATCGCGAGCAGCGTCGCGGCGGCGATCCCGAACACGATCGCGCCGCGCACGCGCCGCACCAGCAGCGCCGAGGTGACGATCAGCCCGAACAGCGCGATCAGCACCGGCGGCGCGAGCAGCGAGCCGAGCGAGACGAACGTCGCCGGGTTCGCGACGATCGCGCCGGCGTTCTTCAGCCCGATGTACGCGAGGAACATCCCGATCCCCGCGGTCACCGCGAACTTCAGCGCGTTCGGGATCGCGCGCACGACCGCTTGCCGCACGCCGAGCACCGAGAGCAGCACGAACAGCGTCCCCGAGATGAAGACCGCACCGAGCGCGGTCTGCCACGGGATCTTCTGGCCGAGGACGACGGTGTAGGCGAAGTACGCGTTCAGCCCCATCCCGGGCGCCTGCGCGAACGGGTACCGCGCGACCAGCGCCATCAGCAGGCTGCCGAACGCGGCCGCCAGCGCGGTCACGATCAGCAGCTTGGCGAACGCGTCGTCCACACCCGTGATCGCGCCGCCCAGCACCTGCGGGTTGACGAAGAGCACGTACGACATCGTGAGGAACGTCGTGAGCCCCGCGCGCAGCTCGCGCGAGACCGTCGAGCCGGCCGCCGTGATCCCGAAGTAGCGGTCGAACGCGTTCGCCGCCGAACCGTTCGCGCCGGTCGCCTCCATCGCGCCGCGTTTCGTTCGCCGCCGCGCGTGCTCCCGGTGGCCCGCCTGCCGCGTCCTTCAGGTGCGCCCGTCCGCTACGTGTGCTCCACGAGCGGGGGCGGCGCGGCGGCGCCGGTCGCTCCGAAGCGGCGGCGGTGCTCGTGCGCGATCGTCGCGCGCAGCGAGGTGCCGGGCGGGAACAGCAGTTGCGGCGCGCCGGCGGCGTCGAGCTCGTCCAGCATCCGGCCGTACTCGGCGACGCGCTCCAGGCGCTCCTCGGCGTGGCGGACCGACGCCTCGCCGATCGCGACCAGCGACTCCGCTTCCGCGCGCCGGGCCGCCGCCTCGGAGACCGGTGCGTGCATCGCGCGGTCGAACGCC
>DATHLL010000667.1:0-8939 GCA_035488195.1 Candidatus Elarobacter sp.
CGCACGCCGGCTTCCGTCCGGCGACGTTCACGATCCGCTACGGTCTCGACCACGTGGCCGGCGAGACCGTCGTCCTCGAGCCGGCGACGCTGGCCTCCATCGGCGGCACGTCGACCCGCGCGGGACGCGTCCCGCTCAACACCGGTCCCGGCGCCGTCGCGACGATCGGGCGCGCGCAGTTCGACGACCAGAGCTCACCGCAGCTCGCGCGCTTCTTCGACCAGACGCCCGGGGCGATCTCGAACCACACCGCGTCCTCGAATCCCGCCTCGCCCGGCGTGCAGACCTCACCGAACCTTCGCGGCGCTGGTTCGACGCCGGCTCCGCCGAACGGCGCGGCGCGGAGATCTCCCTGGCCCGCCGCGCGCCGTCGGGGCTCGGCTACCTGCTCCAAGCGTGGACCGCGACCGACAGCCCGCCGCTGCTGAACACCGGCGGCGACGTCGCCTCGGGCGCGACGCACGGCTACGCGGAGAACTCGTACCATTCGCCGCGCGTTTCGCGCGTCTCGCTCGGCGCGACGTACTGGGGCGCCGACGGATCGCTGGACCAGCCGGCGACCGTGCTGCCGAACGCGAACGTCGAGATCCAGGTCGGCGCGCGCGGCAAGATCCAGTTCTCGATCGAGAACCTCAACGACGCGGCGCGCGCGGTGATCTCGCCGCGCGTCCCGTTCCTCGAGACCGCCAGCCCGTTCGCGCCCGGCCCGCGCACGGTGCGCCTGCTCGTGCGCCGCTCCTTCGGCCGCACCGGAACCGACGGCTAGCGGTTCGCGCGGTCCTCGAACTGCTTGATGAAGTCGGCCGCGGCGCGCGAGGGATCGCGCTTCACGACGCGCAACCGGCGGCGCTTCGGCAACGACGGCAGCCGCAACCGGATCCGGCCGCTCGTCGCGATCGCGATCACGATGTACGCGACTGCGGCGATCACGATGACCTCGGAGACGACGCCGCTGTTCGGGATCGAGCCCCAGTAGCGCGCGATCAGCTCGTCGACGACGACGAGGACGACGATCGCGGCGATGACGGCGAGGATCGCATGAGGGCGTGTCATGGCGAGGTTCCGGGGCGCCTCTTCGACGGGCGCGCATGGAGTTCTTCGGCCGCCCGGCGAACGGCGCCGCCATGGCGACCCGTCGCTCGGGGCTCTCGATCACCGAGCTGCAAGAGCAGATCTTTCAGCGCGAGGGGTTCCGCGTCTCGTTCTCGCGGCTCGGCGCCTCGCACGAGCCGCTCCCGCCGTACGCGTATCCGGTGATGGCGCCGCAGAGCTGGAACGTCACCGACTGGAAGCGCGTGCGGCTCGCGCCGTACATCCCGTTCTTCCGCGACGTGACGATCTACCGCGGCGACGAGACGCCGATCGCGCGCGACATGAAGCTCGGTCACCTGCGCGACTCCTACTACAAGGCCGAGTACGGCTCGCTCGACCCCGCGCCCGACGCCGAGCCGGAGCGCGAGCCGGCCCGGAACGTCGTCTCGCTCGACAGCCAGCGCGGCAAGCGGCCGCGCTGAGCGCGGCGGCGCTACGAGCGCCGCCGGCCGAGCTCGACGCCGAGCGGCGCGAAGCCGCTGCTGGTTCCGCTCTGCTGCTGCGGCTGCGCGACCGCGGCGGCGCCGTGCGCGGGGCTCAGCGTGATGCGGCGCGTCGCGCGGTCGGCGCGCCGCACGATCACCTCGATCGCTTCGCCGATCTCGTAGTCGGCCGGGTTCGCGTCGCTCTCGCGGACGGTCCCGACGACGCCGGGCGCGAGCTCGACCTGCAAGCGCGGCTCCTTCGCGACGACCTTCCCTTCGACGGTCCGGCCTTGGCGCACGACGTCGGCGTGATCGCGCCACGGATCGGGGAGCGCGTTCCTCCGCGAGAGCGAGATCTTCTTGCCGTTCTCGTCGATGCGCAGCACCTCGACCGGAAGCACCTCGCCGACCTTCACCACGTCGCCGGCTTTGTCGATCCGCTCGAACGCGAGCTCGCGCATCGGGATCAGCCCGTCGACGCCGCCGAGATCGACGAACGCGCCGAAATCGGTGAGCCGGACGACGGTCCCTTCGCGCGTCTGCCCGACGGCGAGCGAACGGAGCAGCTCGGCGCGCTTCGTGCGCCGTTCCTCGTCGGCCGCGCGGCGGTGCGAGACGACGATGCGCCGCCGGTTCTGATCGACGTCGATCACCTTCAGCGGCAGCTTGCTCTTCACGAGCGTGTCGATCGCGGTCCCTTGCGCGACGCGGACTTGCGAAGCGGGCAGAAAACCGCGGATCCCGCCGGCGTCGACGAGCAGCCCGCCCTTCACCGCGGCCGTCACGGTCCCGGTGACGACCTCACCGCTCTCCCGCGCCGCGACGACGCGTTCCCACGCCTGCTGCGCGCGCCGCTTGCGCTCTTCGTTGCGCGCCGCTTCCTGCGCCGCTTTCGCCGGATCGACCGGCGGCTTCTTCGAAGGCTCGCTGGTGACGACCTCGGCCGCCTCGCCCTGCGCGGCTGTCTCCGTCGCAGCCGGCGCCGCTTCGGCGGTTGCACCGGCTTCAGCGGCTGCGGCCGGTTCAGCGGTCGCCGAGGGCTCGGCGGTCGGAGCAGCTTCGGCGGTTGCCGCGGATTCGGCGCTCGCTGTGGGCTCGGCGGTCGCGGGTTCGGCGCTCGCGGCCGGTTCTGCGGTCACCGCAGGTTCCGCTGCGGGAGCCGGAGTGAACTCCGTCTGCGGCGGCTCGCTGCCGACGGGAGCGGGCTCGTTTTCGGCCGGGGCTGATTCCGGCGCCGCTTCCGCGGCGGCTTCAGGCTCCGCGGGAGAGGCCGGCTCGAAGCCCAGAGTCCCTTCCGGTTGCGCCTCGACCGACTCTCCGGACGGCTCGTCCGCCCGCTCGGCTTCGTCAGGGGCCGCTTCGACGGGGGCCGCTCCGTCGGCAGGCGCGGCGTCGCCGGTCACGACGGCGGCTTCGCCTGCCGCATGCGCGGCGGGCGCGGCCGGCTGGGCGGCGTCGGCGGCCGGTTCCGCGGCGGCTTCGGACGGTTCGGGCTGGTGGGTCTCGTGCATCGGTTGGGACGCGCTTCGCGCCTCGGGCGGAAATAACTGTCGGAACAAGCGTCGCAACGCCTCACGGGTAGAACTCCCCGGTGAGGCGTAGGAGGGCAGCCCACCCCGTCCGGGACGTCAGCGGCCGCACGCCGCAGGAGTCGGCCACGTTCGGCGCGGGGATCGTCGCGGGCGCCTCGGACAACGACCCGACCACCGTCGCGACGCTCGCCGTCATCGGCTCGACGACGGTCTACCACCTCGGCTGGCTCACGCTGCTGGTGATCCCGATGCTCGCCGTGATCCAGGCGATCGCCGCGCAGATCGGAGCGGTCTCGAAGAAGGGCCTCGAGGACTGCGTGCGGGCGAACTACGGCCGCGGCTGGGCGTTCGCGGCGCTGGCGTGCCTGCTGGTGGTCAACGTCCTCACGCTCGCCGCCGATCTCGAAGGCGGCGGCGCCGCGCTGGGGATGCTGACGCACGTCCACTACACCTGGTGGCTGCTCCCGCTCGGCGCGCTGTGCGGCGGAATGCTGATCTTCGGCAACTACTCGGCGATCGAGCGCGTCCTGCGCTACGTCGCGCTGCTGTTCCTCACGTACGTCGCCGCGGCGTTCCTCGCGCGCCCGAACTGGCACGACGTCCTGCTCGGCTCGCTGGTCCCGCACCTCGAATCGTCGCCCGAGTACGTCGCCGGCGCGCTGGCGCTGCTCGGCACGACGCTGACCGCGTACGCGTACGTCTGGGAGACGATCGAGCTGAGCGAGGAGAAACCGCCGCTGCGCCGGCTCGGCCTCGTGCAGGTCGACGCCGCGCTCGGGATCGTCGTCGCCGGCTTGACGTTCTGGTTCATCCTGATCGCGACCGGCGCGACGCTCGGGATCCACCACCAGAAGGTCGACACCGCGGAGCAGGCCGCGCAAGCGCTCGCGCCGTTCGCCGGCAAGTACGCCTCGATCGTCTTCGGGGTCGGTCTGCTGGGCTCGGCGCTCGTCGCGATCCCGGTGATCGCGGGGACGTCCGCGTACGTCGCCGCCGAGATGTTCGGCTGGCGCCACAGCCTCGACGCGAGCTTCAAGGGCGCGCGCCGCTTCTACCTGACGCTGATCGCGTGCATCGCGGTCGCGATCGCGATCGCGTTCGCCGGCGTCAAGCCGATCACGCTGCTCTTCTTCAGCGGGATCGCGGGCGGCATCGCGACCCCGTTCACGATCGTGCTGATGCTGCTGGTCGGCCGCAACCGCAAAGTCATGCACCACAAGCAGATCTCCGGCTGGCTCGCGGCGGCCGGCTGGTGCGTCGCGGCGATCGTCACGGGCGCCGCGTCGATCTACCTCGTGCAGACGCTCACCGGCAAGAGCTAACGCTCTCGAACCGGAAGGCCCCGCGCATGCACCGTGCTTTCACCGCGGCGCTCGGCGCGCTCGCGCTCTCCGCCGCGCTCGCGCTCTGCGCGACGCCGTTCTCCGCGCTCGCGGCGAGCGTCGATAACCCGAACGTCCCGACCGGCGAAGGCGACGCGATCTTCGTGGTCGGCGAGGGCGGCTTCTTGGAGCCGGTCGCGGTGCGCGCGCACGGGCGCTTCATGAGCCCCGGCTCCAACGACGGCGGCCCGTCCGACAAGCTGCGCATGGAGACGAACGCCGCGATCGCCGTGCACGGCGGCCGCGTCCACGTGATCTTCGGCGGCCGCACGATCGCGACGGTCCCCGCGAAGGTCGAGAACGGCGCCGCGACGATCGCCCTCCCGACTTCGCTGCACCTGAGCGACAACGTGAACGCGCTCGCCTCGCCGACGCTGAGCGGACACGCCGCGCACGCCCGCCGCGCGCCGACGGCCGCCGAACGCAGCGCCGCGCTCGCCGCCGCAGCCGCTTCCGCCGGCGTCCCGCCCTCGCGGTTCACCGTCGTCAACCTGACCGCGCTCGATCTCGGGCGCGGCACCGCGTTCGCCGGAACGCTCGACGTCCGCGGGAGCGGCGCGCCGCGCAAGGACAAGCGCATCTTCTTCATCGCCGAACCGTCCGGCAGCGCGCTGAAGACGACGCTCTTCAATCTGCAGACGATCACCGTCAGCGAACCGCTGCTCGAGTACGTGCACGAGACGCTGGTCGACGCGATCGACCTCGGCGACGGCACGCTCTCCGTGGTGACGCGCCAGATCGGCTACGACGCGCACACCTATCAGATCTACAGCCGCGCCGGCAGCGGCTGGAAGAAGGTCTACACCGGCGGCGGCGCCGCGATGTAGCGCGCTACGAGGGCGGCCGGAAATCCTCGTCGACGGTCTGCGGCGCTTGCGCGACGTCGCCTTCGCGCGGTACCGCGGTGTCGCCGGTCTCCTCGCGCGGCCGCTGCTCGAGCGGATCGACCTTCGGAGTGCCCTCGGTGCTCATGCGCGGCCTGTACCCGCATCGGCCGAGGCCCCCGGCGCGGACGACCCGCCGCTCCTCCTGAGCAGGAGCACAGACGCGAACCAGGGGAAGACCGGCCGCCTACCTGCACGTCTGGGGGGAGGGCGATCATGTCTTACGGCGACGACACGGCGAGCACCGGCGGTACGGCGAACGGTGGCGAGCTCACCTGGTACAACGGCATCCAGCAGATCTTCACGCCCTACGTGAGCTGCATGCAGCAGCAGGGCATCGACCTGAGCTCGTACACGAACGCCGACGGCACCGGCGTCTCCGACAACATCACGGTCATCCAGCAGTACATCGACGACGGCAGCATGCCGATGAACTCGGGCGGCATCGACTACAAGAAGATGTGGGCGGAGGCGAACGGCAAAGCGCTCTTCGACCAGTGGTATGCCGCCGGCTACCCCGAAGGGACGCCGCCCGCGGCGAAGAGCGGTGAACACGTCGAGGCGACGAGCGCGTCGAGCGGCTCGATCACCTGGACGAACACGATGCAAGCCGTCTTCGCGCCGTACGTGCAGTGCATGCTGCGGGCGACGAGCGGCGCGATCGACTTGAGCCAGTACTCCACGTCCGGCCAAACCGGCGTCGCCGACAACATCCAGGCGATCCAGCAGCAGATCGACTCCGGCGGCATGCCGCTGAACTCGGGCGGCGTCGACTACAAGGCGATGTGGGCGAAGGCGAACGGGAAGCAGCTCTTCGACCAGTGGTACGCCGCCGGCTATCCGCAATGACGCGAGGTTCGGTAGCACCCGCCGGCCTCGCGGCCCTCGTCATGCTCGCGGCGCTGCTGGTCGCGATCCAGCACACGCCGCAACCGGCGCCCGCCGCACCGTCGCCGTCGACGTCGGTCCCGCCGATCGACGTCGCGCTCTACGCCCCGCCGACCGACATCCCGGGCGGCGCGGCGTCCGCGTCGATCCAGCAGGCCGGCGCGTTCGCGTGGCAGGAGTTCATCGCGCTGAACTGGCCGGCGGTGAAACAGACGGGCGGCATGAACCAGCGCGACGTCCCCGACGCGGCCAACTGCGCGTTCGCCGATCCGAAATGCAACGACCGCCTGCGCGTGTGGGAGACGTACCGCGGGAAGGTCGAGATCTTCCCCGGGATGGGAAATCCGCCCGGCTACGCGACGCCGCCGCCGAGCACGCCGAACTGGTCGTACGGCTACGACGCGCTCCCGCAGTACAACTACTCGCAAGGGCTCGTGAGCGGCCCGTGCACCGGAACGCCGCCGCCCCAAGCCGCGTTCGTCAACCTCGACGAGACCGACGAGATCGGCCTCGACTCGATGTACTCCGGCGAAGGCCCGCTCTCGTCGAGCGGCAACGCCGATCCGCAGCTCGTGCGCTTCCTCGCCAAAGCGAACCGCACCGAGTACGTCTACGTCGCCCGCCACGCCGGCTGGTGGCTCGGCGGCGGCCCGGGCGGCGCACCGCTGACCTCGACGATCGACTACGTCATGCAGAACGGCGCCGATCCCTCGCCGAACAACGACACGTACGTGAGCTTCCCGAGCGGGACGATCGAAGTGAAGGCCGGATGGCGTCCGCTCGGCCCGCTCGAGAACCCCACGCGCTTCCACACCCAGCGCGTGCGCTTCTACGAGAACGGCTCGTCGGCCGCGTGCTACCGCGAGCAGACCTGGGCGCTCGCCGCGCTGCACATCATCCAGAAGACGCCGAGCGCGCCGTACTTCGTCTACGCGACGTTCGAGCAGACCGACAACATCCGCACGCCGCGCGGCGCCGACGTCGAGAACGACGACGGCGCGGTCGTCCAGCCGCCGAGCGCGCTCTGTCCGGCGGGACAGACGTATCCGTGCCCGACCACGCCGCGCACGCAGTTCGTCGACGCGCCCTCGCCGCAGCCGAACAGCGCCGTCCCGCCGCAGGTGGTGCTGAACCCGACGACGGCGAGCTACTGCACGGCCTCGTTCAAGCAGCGCCCGAAGTACCAGCTCTACTACGCGAACCAGATCGGGCCGGTCCCGCGGCAGGGCTTCATCTGCGTGAACCACCGCGCGCAGCTCATCCCGCCGCCGATCGTCGCGGTGAACCGCGCGGCGCACGCGGCGATCGCGGCCTACGCCGCGAAGCACGGCTTCGGCTCGGGACCGTGGGCGCACTACAAGCTGGTCAACGTGCAGTACGTCCCGGTCGACAAGACGTACGCGGGCTACTTCCGCGGCAGCAACCCGAACAACTACGACAACCCCGCGAGCTACTATCTCGCGAACAGCGTCGTCGAGACGAACACCGTGCTGCAGACGTTCAGCGGCGGGCTGACGCCGTTCGTGCGCAGCGACTACCAGTACCACTTCTGGCTCGGCGATCCGTCGCCGCGCCCGACGCCGCCGCCCTCGCTGACCCAGACGCACAAGCAGGTCTTCTACGGCGGGACCGGCCACGACATGGGCGGCTGCATGGGGTGCCACGGCAGCCAAGGCCAGGACCAAGGCGGGAATTTCAGCGTCATCATGGCGCGCGGACCGGTCAGCGGCCCGGAGATTCCGCACTCGCCGGCGCTGCGCGCCGCGCGTCCGCGGCTCGCCGCGAGCCTCACCTCGCGCGCCGCGCAAATTCGCAACCGGCACCTGATCCCCGACAAGGCGCCCTAGCAACGCACGCGAGCCCGGGACGCCGTCCCGGGCTCGCGTGCGCGCTTGCGCCAGCCCGGTGTGCCTGCATGCTCGCGAGGGACGCTCGCGCTGCGCGGCAAACGTGCGGGGCTCGGCGCGAACGCGCGCCGTGTCGGCGCGTCGATGACGGGGGATCGATGACACATTCCGATGTGACCGCCGCCGCGGGGGCGAGGCCGGTCATCTCGTTGCTGCTCGAGTGCGACTATCCGCTGGTCGCCCGCGGGATTCGGCAGACGCTCGCTGCCGAAAGCGACATGCGCCTGCTGAACGACGACGTGAGCCGGCCGGCCGCGCGCAACGGCCCCGGCGCGCAGTGCGACGTCATGTTGATGAACCCGCCGCTCGCCGCGCCGGATCCCCTCGTTGCGGTGCAACGCGTGCTCGATCGTGTGGTGCCCGCGCGCGTCGTCGTCCTGACCGCCGACTTCTCGGAGGAAACGGCATTGGAGCTGTTTCGGATCGGCGTGCGCGGCGTGCTGCCGCTCACCGTCGCGCCGCTCGAGATCGTCTCCGCCGTGCGGCACGTCGTGCACGGCGGGCTCTACGTCGTTCCCGAGCTGCGGGGGCTCTTCGCCGCCGAGCACATGCGGGATCAAGCGCACCACGGCAGCCGGACGCTGTCGCTGCGCGAGACGCAGGTCCTCCGCCTGCTCGCGCTCGGACACACGCATCACGAGATCGCCGCGCTGCTCAGCATCGGCGTGAAGACGGTCGACACGCACCGCGCCAATGTCCTGCGCAAGCTGGAGCTTCGCAACAACGCCGATCTCACGCGCCACGCGATCCGCACGCGCCTCATCCGCGCGGAATGACGACGCTCAGAACGGTTCTGAGCGCGCATCAGAACGGCTCCGATTGTTGGCAC
>DATHLL010000668.1:0-3167 GCA_035488195.1 Candidatus Elarobacter sp.
ATCGTGCCGTTCCAGAACTTCCGCACCGCCGACGGCTGGATCGTGATCGTGTGCGCGAAGGAGAAGTTCTGGCAGCGTTTGATCGACGTGCTCGGCATCGCGCACGTTCGCGACGACGCGCGCTTCTCCGGCTTCGCCGCCCGCCGCGCGAACCGCGCGCTGGTCACGAGCACGCTGCAAGACGTCCTCGCGACGCGCCCGACCGCCGACTGGATCGCCGCGCTCACCGCGGCCGGCGTTCCATGCGGCCCGATCAACGACGTCCGCGCCGCCCTTGCCGACCCGCAGACCGCCGCCCGCGGTCTCATCACCGAAGTCCCCCACCCCGCCTTCGGCACTGCCCGCTGGATCGCAAGCCCCGTCCGCGTCGGCGAACCGCCCGCCGAACACCGCCGTGCCCCCGCACTCGGCGAACACACCGAAACGGTGCTGCGTGACGTGCTGAACTATGATGACGCCGAAGTGCAGCGCGTGCGCGATGCCGGCGCGTTCGGCCACGCGGCGACGACGCTGTCGACGAACGAAGCGACTCCGCTCTGACGCACACATCGCGGCCACGGGGCATGCAGGGCTCGGAGCGATCCGGGCCCCAACGTTTTTAGAGCGACGCGCCGGCGCGGCGCAGCACGCGTTCGGCGGCGGTGACGATCGGCGGATCGATCATCGTGCCGTCGAGGACGGCGGGATTCGAGCGCTGCGCCGCCTCGACGATCCGGCGCGCGTAGGCGACCTCGTCGGCGGACGGTGCGAACGCGGCGCGCACCGGGGCGAGCTGCGCGGGGTGGATCAGCAGCTTGCCGTCGTAGCCGAGGCGGCGCGCGCGCTCGGCGTCGCGGGCGGGGATCGACGCATCACCGTATTCGCGCGAAGGGCCGTCGATCGCCCAGCGCTCCGCCGCGCGCGCCGCGACGAGGACGCGCGCGCGGTGCGGGTCCATCACGTCGGCGTCGGTGACGCCGCCGAGCTCGGCCGCGAGATCGTACGGACCGAACGCGAGCGCCAGCACGTGCGGCGCCTCGGCGATCGCCTCGCAGCGCGCGACGCCGCGCGCCGACTCGACGATCACGATCTGCGGCACGTCGCCGATCACGTCCGCGACGCGAAGACAATCGCGCGCGTCGCCGACCTTCGGCACGACGACCGCGCCGACGCGCCGCGTCGCGGCCAGCATCGCGAGATCTTCGTGGCCGTCCGGCGTCTCCGGCGGGTTCACCCGCACAGCGACGCTCGCAAGGTCGTCGTGCGCGTCGAGGAACGCGCGGACCTGATCGCGCGCGTACGCCTTGTGGTCGGGCGCGACGGCGTCCTCGAGGTCGAGGATCGCGCCGCTCCCGCCCGCGCTCAGCGCTTTGACGAACCGTTCGGGACGGTCGGCCGGGACGAACAGCAGCAGCGATGGGTCGAGGGCCATCGCGCGCGCTTCGCGGCGCTGCGGCGCCGTCCATGGCAGGGAAGCCAGGCAAGACAACCGAACATCCCGGCCATGTGGGCGAGACATGTCCGAACCGAGCGCGTTCCGGCGCGCCGCTTGCGCGTCACCGCACCGGAGCCGCCGGCGGCGCCGCGCGCGGCGCTGAGCGGGCACGTCGTGTCGTCGACGGCGGGCGACGAGTACGAGCAGGCGCGGCGCATCGCGAACGAGCGGCTCGATTTCCGGCCGGCGGAGATCGTGTACTGCTACGGCGAGGGCGACGTCGTCGGTGCGGTGCGGTACGGGATCGCGAACGGGATGCAGATCTGCATGCGCAGCGGCGGCCACGACTACGAGGGGTTCTCGCTGAACGACGGCGGGCTCGTGATCGACGTCTCCCGCTGCGACCGCTACGAGGTCTCGGACGATCGCACGACCGCGGCGGTCGGGCCGGGCACGCCCTTGCGCACGCTCTACCACCGTCTGGGGAACACGCGCCGCGACCCGAACGACCCCGACGATCCCGGCTACACGCTCCCCGGCGGAAGCTGCGGCGGCGTGGGCGTCGGCGGGCTGGTGACCGGCGGCGGTTTCGGGCTCATCAGCCGGAAGTACGGGCTGTTCTGCGACCGCCTCGTCCGCGTTCGTCTGGTCGACGGCACCGGCACGCCGCGCGAAGCGACGCGCTCGCACGACCCGGACGGACTGCTGTGGGCGACGTGCGGCGGAGGCGGCGGGAACTTCGGCGTGGTCACCGAGCTCGAGTTCGAGCTGGTCCGCGCGCCGCGGTCGGTGACGACGTTTACGTACGTCTGGCCCGCGCACGACGACCTCATCGCGACGATCGCGCGCCGGTTCACCGAGTGGTCTCCCTCGGAGGAGATGTTCGCGACGCTGCTGCTCAAAGCGGGTGGCGACGTCGGATCGCAAATCGTGTTCGCGGGCCAGAGCTTCAGCGACGAGCCGGGAACGCGTGCGGAGCTCGCACCGGTCATCGACGGGCTGCCGGCGCCGCTTTCCGCGTCGGTGAGCCCGCTGCAGAGCATGTCACCGCTCGACGCGATCGAGGCGAACGGCGGCGACGACACCGAGCACCACGCCTGGAAGATGGCGTCCAGTCTCGGGCGCGGCCGGCTGAGCGACGCCGGGATCGACACGCTGCTGAGCGCGCTGCGCGCCGGGCCCTCGTCGAACTGCTACGTCCAATTCGACACGTTCGGCGGCAAGATCAACGACGTCGCGCCCGATGCGACCGCGTTCCCGCACCGCGACATGACGTACACGGTGCAGTACCAAACCTACTGGACGAACCCGTCCGACGCCGATCCGGCGGAACGCTGGCTGCGCGCCGCCTTCGAGGCGGTCGACCGGCACATCGGTACGAACGCCAGCTACCGGAACTACTGCGACCTCAACCTGACCGACTGGGAAGACCGCTACTACAAAGGCAACTACCCGCGCCTGCGCGCGATCAAGGCGCGCTTCGACCCGCACAACGCGTTCCACTATCCGCAGAGCATCGTGCCGGCGTAGAAGCGCGCCTTGCGCGCGCCGGGCTCAGAACGTCTTGGCCACGTAGTTCGGGCGCGCGGTGACCGTCTGGCTCGCCATCGCGGCCTTGGCCTCGCGCGCCCACGGCGCGTTCGGGCCGCCGTCGGCGTCCGCCGCCCGACCTCGCCGACGAGGTCGAACATGAACCCGGTCTGCGCGAACCGCTTCTGCGTGACGACCGCGCCGGCGAAGACGTCCTGCGTGA
>DATHLL010000669.1:0-9082 GCA_035488195.1 Candidatus Elarobacter sp.
TCCGGCTCGTGGTACACCTACGGCGAGCAGCGGATCGGCCAAGGCCGCGAGAACGCGAAGGCGTTCCTCGAGGAGCACACCGACGTCGCCGACGAGATCACGACGAAGATCCGCGAGGCGCTCAAAGCGACCGTCTCGCCGAACGGCGTCGCGAAACCCGTCGGCGCGGCGGCGGCCGACGACTAATCCTTCGACAAGCTCAGGATGACATAGGGGCAAGCCATGCCGGGATCGGCAAGGGTGACGGCGCTGCGCATGCTGGCGCAGCGCCGTCTCACCGAGGCGCAACTGTACGCGAAGCTGGAGCGGAAGGGGTTCGACGACGAGGCGATCGCCGCGGCGGTTGCGTCGTGCAAGCGCGACGGGCTGCTCGACGACGCGCTCTTCGCGACGCTCTACGTCGAGACGAAGCGCGCCGCGGTCGGTGACGCGCGGCTCGTCGGCGAGCTGGTGAAGCGCGGGATCGACCGGGACGCCGCGCGCGAGCGCGTCGCCTCGGCCGGCGCCCCGGAGCCCGAGCGGATCGCCGCGGCGTACGAGAAGATGCGCCGCGCGAAGCCCGAGCTCTCGTACCAGTCGGCGGCCCGCAAGCTGGAGCGGCTGGGGTTCCCGGCCTCGCTGATCTACCGCGTCCTGCGCGAGCGGGCCGGCGCCGATCTCGAGGCGACGCTCGGCGACCTTTCGGCCTAAACTGCCGGGCCGAGCGTGTCGAACGGTCCTTCTAGGAAAGGCGGTGCGCGGCATGGTATTGGCGCGGTAACGATGCGAAACCCGATTCGCGCGGTGCTATGCACGCTCGCGGCTCTCGCGTTGCTCGCCCCGCGCCCCACCGCGGCCGTCGAGCTCGAAGCCGTCTCCAAAGCCGCCGCCGGGTACACCGTCGGCGATCCGAAGCTCCAGGAGCTCTACCGCTCCGCCCTGCTCAACACCAACAAGCAGGTCACGATCGCCTCGGACGGCACGACCTACGTGAAGACCGGCGACATCCCGGCGGAGTGGCTGCGCGACGCCAGCGTCCAGGTGCGGCCGTACCTGTTCTTCGCGAAGGACGACATGAAGGTCGACTCGCTGCTGCGCGGCGCGATCGCGCGGATGGGCAAGTACCTGCACGACGATCCGTACGCGAACGCCTTCACCCTCGACTACCGCGTGTGGGAGCGGAAGTTCGAGCTCGACTCGCTCGCGTACCCGATCTCGCTCGCGTGGACGTACTGGAAGGTCACCGGCGACTCGACGATCTTCACCGGCGACCTCTCGCTCGGGTTCGACAGCGCACTCGACACGATGGAGCGCGAGCAAGACCATCCGCGCAACTCGAAGTACACCTTCCCCAAGGAGATGCCGAACGGCGGGAAGGGGAATCCGGTCCGGTACACCGGGATGATCTGGACCGGGTTCCGGCCCTCCGACGACGCGTGCAAGTACAACTACCTGATCCCTTCCGAGATGATGGCCGTGGTGGCGCTCGGCCAGCTCGAAGAGATCGAGCGTGACGTCTACCACAACGTCATCAAGGCGCAGCGCGCGAAAGCGCTTCGCGACGAGGTCCAGAACGGAATCCAGACCTGGGGCGTCGTGTTCACGCCGAACTACGGCTACATCTACGCGTACGAGGTCGACGGTTACGGGAACGCGCTGACGATGGACGACGCCAACGTCCCGTCCTTGCTTTCGGCGCCGTACATCGGTTACGGGTCTTCGAGCTCCTTCATCTACCGCAACACCCGGAAGTTTCTGCTGTCGAAGGACAATTCGACCTATTACGTCGGGAAGTACGCACGCGGTATCGGCTCGCAACACACGAACGACAAGATGGTGTGGCCGATCGCGATGCTGATGCAGGGATTCACCGCGACGAACGACGCGGAGCGCAAAGACGTGCTCTCGCAGTTGCTCGCCTCGGATCCGGGCGACCATCTGCTGCACGAGTCGTTCAACCCCGACGACCCGACGAACTTCACCCGCAAGGACTTCGGCTGGCCGAACGCGCTCTTCAGCGAGTTCGTGATGACCTCGTTCGAGGGCGTGGCGCCGCTCCCGGTCGGATCGACGTCGGACTTGCAGTTCTCGGGCGACTGAGATGAGCGTCTGGACCGCGCCGGCCGATCCCGGCCGGCCGGTCGACGTGGTCGTCGGAATCCAGTGGGGCGACGAGGGCAAGGGCCGCATCGTCGACCTGCTGGCGCGTGAGTACGGCGTGATCGCGCGGTTCGGCGGCGGCGACAACGCCGGCCACTCGATCGAGGTCGGGGAGACGAAGCTGGCGCTGCACGTCGTCCCGTCGGGCGTGCTGGTCGAGGGGACGACGCTGCTGATCGGCGCGGGGACCGTCGTCTCGCTGCGCGGGTTCGTCGACGAGATCGACATGCTTGCGCGGCTCGGCGTCGACGTCGCGCGGGTCGTGATCTCGTCGCGCGCGCACGTCGTCTTTCCGTATCACGCCGCGCTCGACCGGCTCTCGGAGAAGCAGCGCGGCGGCGGCGCGATCGGGACGACCGGCCGCGGGATCGGCCCGGCGTACGTCGACCGGGTCGGGCGGATGGGGATCACGTTCGGCGACCTCGCGCGGCCGGAAGCGCTCGCGACGAAGATACGCCACACGCTGCTCGCGCGCGCGCCGCTGTTCGCCGGCGCGGACGTGCCGCGCGAGGAGGACGTCGTCGGCGAGGCGCTCGGGCTCGCCGAGCGGATCGTCCCGCACGTCGTCGACGACGTCGCGCTGCTGCACGACGCGATGCGCCGCGGCGAGCGCGTCCTCGCCGAGGGCGCGCAGGGGACGATGCTCGACGTGACCTTCGGGACGTATCCGTACGTGACCAGCTCGCACACCGTCGCGGGCGGCGCGTGCACCGGGCTCGGGATCGGGCCGACCGCGGTCGGCCGCGTCCTCGGCGTCGCGAAGGCGTACTGCACGCGCGTCGGCGGCGGGCCGTTCCCCTCGGAGCTGCTCGACGAGCGCGGCGAGCGGCTGCGCGCGCAGGGCCGCGAGTTCGGCGTCACGACCGGGCGGCCGCGCCGCTGCGGCTGGTACGACGCGGTCGCCGCCCGCTACGCGGCGCAGCTCAACGGTCTGACCGCGCTCGCGATCACCAAGCTCGACGTCCTCTCCGGCTTCCCGTCGCTCGGGATCGTCACCGGCTACCGCCGTGCCGACGGCACGCCGTGCGGGATCGAAGCGATCGGCGACCCCGACCTGCGCGTCGACGTCGAAGAGCACCCCGGCTGGAACGACGACCTCCGCGGCGTCCGCCGCATCGCCGATCTCCCGGCCGCAGCGCGCGCCTTTCTCGACCGGCTCGCCGAGCTGACCGGCGTGCCGGTCGCCGCCGCGTCGGTCGGTCCGGAGCGTTCCGCGCTCGCGGTTTGACGCGGCGTCGCGCGATCACCCTTCGACAGGCTCAGGGTGACATTGTCGCAGTGCGCGGTTGTGGTTGCGATCACTCGTCCTGACCAGCCAATCCGCCGACGTTTGTCATAGGCGACGTGACGGACGCTTGCCTGCTCGCGGAGAACCGATAAACAAGACGTGATGCTCGGCCGATAGACTCCATAGCGCCGGGCATGGACGTCCGGTCCGGTACAGGCCATGGTCGGCATGCACACGGGTTGCTTCAGCGGCCCGCGAAGGTGTCATTTGGAGCGTCTGACCTCGTCTGTCGCGTCGTATCCGGTCCGAATCCGGGATTGGTGGAGCGTTCAGACCGGAACCAACCGCATCGTCTACGGCGCGATCGCCGCGACGCTGGTCGTGGCGCTCGCGTTCTTCGCCTTCTTCCGCATGCGCGGGCCGGACTACGCGGTGCTGTTCTCCAACCTGCAGCCCGACGAGGCGACCGCGGTCATCCAGAAGCTGGACGCCCAGAAGATCCCGCACCGCCTCGCCGACGGCGGCGCCACCATCCTCGTCCCGCACGAGAGCGTCTACGAAGAGCGCGTCGCGCTCGCCGGGCAAGGCGTCGTGAAGGCGGGCGGCGGGACCGGGTTCGAGCTCTTCGACCGCACGAACCTCGGCATGACCGACTTCCAGGAGAAGATCGCGAAGACGCGCGCGACCGAGGGCGAGCTCCAGCGCACGATCTCCGGGCTCACGCCGGTGCAGTCGGCGCGCGTCCACATCGCCTCGCCCGAAGCCTCGCTGTACTCGACGACGCAGCAGCCGACGACCGCTTCGGTCGCGATCCAGACGAAGACCGGGATGCAGCTCTCCTCGGACGAGGTCCGCGGGATCACGCAGCTCGTCTCCGGCGCGGTCGAAGGGCTCAAGCCCGAGAACGTCACGATCGTCGACCAGAACGGGACCGTGCTGCGGCCTTCGGCGCTCGCCGACGCGAACGGCGCCGGCGGCGGCGACGCGCTGAAGCTCACCCAAGACCAGCTCACCGCGAAAGAGAAGTACGAGTCGGATCTGCAGCAGTCGCTGCAGGGTCTGCTCGACGCGACGATCGGGGCGCACCGCTCGGCGGTCCGCGTCGGCGCGCTGATGGACTTCGACGCCGTCTCGACCGAGACGAAGTCGTACGCGCCGCAGGGCACCGTGCTCTCCGAGAAGACGAAGCGCGAGACGTACAACGGCGCGGGCGGCCCGCGCGCCGCCGGCGGCGTTCCGGGGACGACGACCAACGTCGTCCCGACCTATCAGGGGACGCAGGCGCAGGGCAGCGGGCGCTATCAGAACACCGAGGCGCTGCGCAACTACCAGGTCGGCGAGTCGACCTCGAAGCACGTGAACGCGCCGGGGAAAGTCCAGCGCCTCTCGGTCGCGGTGCTCGTGAACGTTCCGGCCGCCTCGGCGGTCGCGAACGCGAACGGCGCGCCGGTCTACGCGGTCGCCGCGGCCGACGTGCGCAAGATCCGCAACGCGATCTCGGCCGCCGCCGGGATCGATCCCGCGCGCGGCGACCAGATCTCCGTCGAGGCGCTCCCGTTCGCACCCGATGCGATCGCGGCGGGCGGCGGCCGCCTCCCGGTCGCCTCGCCGACGACCGTCTTCGGTCTCCCGGCGGTCCCGTTCGTCGCGCTGCTCGTGATCGCGGGCGTCGTCGGCGCCGGGTTCGCGCTGCGCTCGCTGCGCCGCCGCACCTTCCGCCCGGGCTCGGAGCTGCCGACGTTCGACTCGACGCTCGCCGAAGAGCTGCCCTCGTTCGAGGAGCACCCGATGCTCGACGGGACGCCGGCGATCGCCGCGCCGATCCGCTCCGCCGCCGATCTCACCCGCGAGCAGATGATCGAGTACGTCACCACCGTCGCTCACGAGAATCCGGACAACATCGCCAAGCTCGTCAAACTCTGGCTGGCCGAATAAGCACATGATTCACGACAAGCCGATTCTCACGCTGGGCGACGACATGATGACGTCCTCGTTCGTCGACTCGTACGCGCCGCCGGCGGTCCCCGACCTGGCGGGGCCCGAGAAGGCCGCGGTCCTGATGATCACGATCGGGCTCGACCTCGCCGCGTCGATCTTCAAGTTCCTGCGCCAGGACGAGGTCGAGCGGATCGTCCTCGAGATCGCGAAGATCTCGACGGTCCCGATCGACAAGCGCGACGCCGTCGTGCAGGAAGCGTACCAGCGCGCGATCGCCCTCAAGTACATCAACGAGGGCGGGATCGAGTACGCCAAGGAGATCCTCGAGCGCTCGTTCGGCGCCGGCCAGGCCGACGACATGACGAACCGGCTCTTCGCGGCGCTCAAGCACGGCAACCCGCTCGAGCTGGTGAAGAAGACCGAGCCGGCGCAACTGCTGGAGTTCATCAAGGAAGAGCACCCGCAGACGATCGCGCTGATCCTCGTGTACATGTCGCCCGATCAGGCGGGCGCGGTGCTCTCGCAGCTCGAGCCGGAGCTGCAGGGCGAGGTCGCGATGCGGATCGCGATCCTGCAGAAGACGGCACCGGAGATCCTGGAGCAGCTCGACGAATTGCTTGGACGCAGACTGATGGTGAGCGGCAGCGACTTCACCAAGGGCGGCGGCGTGCAGACGCTCGCGTCGGTCATGGGCTTCGTCGACCGCGAGACGGAGAAGAACATCCTCGACGGGCTCTCCAAGCGCGACCCCGCGGTCGCCGAGGAGGTCAAGAACCTGCTGTTCGTCTTCGAGGACATCATCAACCTCGACGACCGCGCGATCCAGCGCGTGCTCAAGGAGGTCGACGGGAAGGACCTCGCGCTCGCGCTCAAGACCGCGAACGACGAGCTGCTCAACCGGATCTTCAAGAACATGTCGAGCCGCGCCGCGACGACGCTGCGCGAGGACATCGAGGTCCTCGGGCCGGTCCGCGTGCGCGAGGTCGGGAAGGCGCAGCAGAACATCGTCGACGTGATCCGCACGCTCGAGGAGAACGGGCAGATCGTGATCGCGCGCGCCGGAAAGGACGACCGGATCGTCTAGCATGGGCCGCGTCGTCAAGGGGTCGCACATCCGGATCGAGCGCTATCAGCTGCGCGTTCCGGAGGTGGCGGCCCCGCAGCTCGAGACGGCGACCGGCGCCGGCGACGCTTCGTCGCCGGACGCGTTCGGTTTCGGCGAGTCCGCCGATGCGTTTCTCCTCGACGCGCCGCTCGGCGGTGCGCCGCCGGCGGCGCCCGCGGTCGACGTCGTCGCGCTCCGCGCCGAGGCGCAGGCGGTCATCGACGACGCCGCCCGCAACGCCGAGCTGCTGATCGCCGACGCGCACACCCGCGCGCGGACGCTGGTCGAGGACGCGGCGGCGCGGGCCGACACGGTCGTGCAGGACGCGCGGCGGCAGGGCCACGACGAGGGCTACGCGGCCGGGCGCGAGGCGGCCGACCGCGAGATGAACGACATGCTGGTCACGATGCGCGGCCTGCTCGAGATGGCGCGCGCCGAGCGCCACAAGATGATGGAAGACGCCGAGCCGGAGCTCGTGAAGCTCGCGCTCGGGATCGCGGAGCGCGTGCTGCACCAGCAGATCGCGCTCGACCGCGGCGTCGTGGTCGAGATGGCGAAGACCGCGATCGCGCGGCTGATCGAGCGCGACACCGTCACCGTCCGCGTCCATCCCTCGGACCTCGAGATGATGCGGCGGCACCGCGACGAGCTGATCGCGATCGGCGACATCCGCAACCTGCGGGTCGTCGAGGACCAGCGCGTCGACCGCGGCGGCGTCGTCGTCGACACCGACGCCGGGACGATCGACGCGCGGATCTCGACCCAGCTCGACGAGGCGCGCAAGATCCTGCACATCGAGGACGACATCGTCGTCGAGCCGGCGCCCGCCGCGGCCGAGATCGTCCCGAAGGGCGAGATCCCGTCGGCGCGCGCGTCATGATCGCTCCTCCGGCGCGCGCGCGCGGCTTCGACGCGACGCGCTATCTCGACGAGCTCCACGACGTCGATCTCGTGCGAACGAACGGCAAGGTCAGCCAGGTGATCGGGACCGTGATCGAGTCGAACGGGCCGCCGATGGCGATCGGTGAGACCGCCTCGATCACCTACCGCCGCAACGCCGCGCCGGTGCTCGGCGAAGCGGTCGGCTTCCGCGACGCGAAGGTGCTGCTGATGCCGCTCGGCGAGCTGGGCGGGATCGCCGCCGGCTCCGACGTCGTCGCGCTCGGCAAGCCGCTGCAGGTCGGGCTCTCCGACGGGCTGCTCGGGCGCGTCCTCGACGGGCTGGGGCGGCCGATCGACGGCAAGGGCCCGATCACCGAGGCGCGCCGCGCCGAGGTCGGCGGGACGCCGCCCAGCGCGCTGCTGCGCCGCCGCGTCACCGAGCCGCTCGGCGTCGGCGTCCGCGCGATCGACGGGCTGCTGACGGTCGGCAAAGGCCAGCGCGTCGGCATCTTCGCCGGCTCGGGGGTCGGGAAGTCGACCGTGCTCGGGATGATCGCGCGGAACACCGCCGCCGACGTGAACGTGATCGCGCTGGTCGGCGAGCGCGGCAAGGAAGTGCGCGACTTCCTCGAGCGCGATCTCGGCGAGGCCGGGCTGAAGCGCTCGGTCGTGATCGTCGCGACCTCGGACCAGCCGGCGCTGGTGCGGATCAAGGCGGCGTTCGTCGCGACGCGGATCGCGGAGTACTTCCGCGACAACGGGCTCGACGTGATGCTGATGATGGACAGCGTCACGCGCTTCGCGATGGCGCAGCGCGAGGTCGGGCTTGCGATCGGCGAGCCGACTACGACGCGCGGCTACACCCCCTCGGTCTTCGCGCTGCTGCCGAAGCTGCTCGAGCGCACCGGAACCTCGCAGCACGGGACGATCACCGCGCTCTACACGGTGCTGGTCGACGGCGACGACATGAACGAGCCGGTCGCCGACGCGGTCCGCTCGATCCTCGACGGGCACATCGTCCTCTCGCGCAAGCTCGCCGCCGCGAACCACTATCCTGCGATCGACGTCCTCGGCTCGGTGAGCCGTGTGATGCCCGACGTCGTCCCGCCCTCGCACATGACCTCGGCCTCGGGGCTGCGCGACATCCTCGCGACCTACCGCGACGCCGAGGACCTGATCAACATCGGCGCCTACGTCCCCGGCTCGAACCCGCGCGTCGACCACGCGCTCGCGCGGATCGATCAGGTCAAAGCGTTCCAGCGCCAGGGGATCTACGAGCGCTCGACCTTCGAGGACGCGCAGCGCGCGGTGATGGGATTAGCATAATGGTGTTGAGCGCGCCCTCGGGGTATGCCGGCGCAGCCGCGATCGTGAGCGCGCGTGAGGCATGGGGGCCCCACGCGAAGCGTGGGGGGCGCGGAGCCTGGGGCGGAGCGCCGTTAGAATGAAGTTCACCTTCGAGCTGCAGCCGGTGCTCTCGCACCGCGAGCGGATCGAGCACGAGCGCGCGGCCGAGCACTCGCGCGCGCTGGAGGATCAGCTTCGCGCCGAGCGCGCGCGCGACGAGCTGTGCACCAAGCGCGACGTGCTGCGCGCGCGGCTGGTCGGCGAGCACGCGAGCTTCGACGTCGAGACGCTGCGCTCGACCTATCTCCACCTCGACTATCTCGACCGCGCAATCGTCGCCGCGCAGCAGCGCTGCGACGCGCGCGCGGCCGAGACCGAGCGCGCGCGCCAGCGGCTGGTCGACGCCGCGAAGGACCGCAAGGTCCTCGAGACGCTGAAGGATC
>DATHLL010000670.1:0-3406 GCA_035488195.1 Candidatus Elarobacter sp.
GCGCTCGAGCAGCTGCCGACGCCGAGGCTGCTCGACGAGCTGGTCGCGCACAAAGGGATCGGCCCGTGGACCGCGGCCGTCATCGCGCTGCGCGGCTTCGGCCGCCTCGACGTCTTCGACGGGACGGCCTACCGCCGGCTGGTCGGCGACCCTGACGCACCCACGCTCTTCACCGCGACGCAAACGGAGCCCGGCGCGATCACGGTGCGCCTCGAAGGCCCGGACGCCGAGCGCTTCGACGCCGAGACGCTCGCGCGCCGCCTGCTCGGTGTCGACGTCGATCTGCGCGCGTTCTACGCCGGCGCGAAGACGATCCCGTGGCTGCGCGCGCTCGCGGCCGGCGCGCGCGGCGTGAAGCCGCCGCGCTATCCCTCGCTGTGGGAGACCGCGTGCAACGCGATCGTCTACCAGCAGATCTCGATCCACGCCGCCGGCGCGATCCTGCGCCGCGTGATCGAGCGCTACACGCGACCGGTCGAACGCGACGGCATGACGCTCTTCCCGTTCCCGTCCACCGACACGCTGCTGAACGCGAAGCCGACCGATCTGCGCGCGCTCGGCCTCTCGGTGAACAAGATCAACGCGCTGATCGCCGTTGGCGACGCGATCGCCGCGAACACGCTCGACGAAGCCGCGCTCGAGCAGCTGCCGACGCCGAGGCTGCTCGACGAGCTGGTCGCGCACAAAGGGATCGGCCCGTGGACCGCGGCCGTCATCGCGCTGCGCGGCTTCGGCCGCCTCGACGTCTTCCCGATGAAGGACTCCGGCGCGACGGCGCTCCTGCGCAAGCTCTCCGGCGACGACGACGCGCAGGCCGAGCCGATCCTCGCCGCGCTCTCACCGCAGCAAGGGATGCTCTACTACCATCTGCTCCTCGGCCGCCTAAGCGCGACCGGCGAGGTGACCCTCGCCTGAACGAACCGCGCTACGCGATCGCCTTCGGCCGCAGCGCGATCAACCGCCGGAACCGGCTCTCGTCGTACAGGTCGAAGAACGCCGGGTCGTGCTCGAGGAGCATCAGCCAGCCGGGGTCTTCGCGGACCGCGGCCTCGAGGTCGTCGAGCGCGCCGCCGACGTCGCCGGAGGCGACGCGGCCGTAGGCGATGTGGTACGGCGAGACCTGGCGCGTGCGCGCGACGAGCAGCATCTGCTCGAGGGTGCGCCGCGCACCCTCGCGATCGCCGATCGCGCCGCGCGCCTGCGCCGCGGAGGAGAGCTCGTACGGGTCGTTCGAGGGCCGGTTCTCCGGCTCGACGATCTCCAGCGCTTCCTCGGGACGGCCGGCCGCGATCAGCGCGTCGGCCAGATGGATCCGCACGACCTGCGAGCGCGGCTCGATCGCGAGCAGATCGCGCGCCTGCTGGATCGCCTCGTCCCAGGCGCGCCGGTAGAACGTCGCCGCCATCGCGCAGATCGCGTAGGTGAACGAGGTCGGGTCGAGCGCGACCGCGCTCGCCGAGGCGCGCTCCGCCGCCTCGAGGTCGCCGTCCATCAGCGCCAGGTTGAAGCTCGCGATGTGGCCGCGCGCGTCGAACGGGTCGAGGTTCAGCGCCTCGACGACGTGCGGCGCCGCGACCGCGCGGCCGAGCCCGGCGTCGAAGGCGACCCGCGCGAACGCCGAGTGCGCCGCCGTCGAGCGCGGCTCGAGCGCGAGCGCGCGCTGCGCGAGCGAGACCGCCTTCGCGTGCGCGTGGACCGGGGTGACCTCCATCTCGCGCGAGAGGTGCAGCCAGCCGATCGCGAGCCCGGCGTACGCCTCGACGCAGAGCGGATCGATCGTCGCGGCGTGCTCGAAGTGGCGCATCGCGCTGGCGACGTCGGAGGGCGAGTTGCGCGCCAGCAGCAGCCGCCCGAGCGCGACCGCCCGCAGCACCGCCTCGGCGGAGCCGCGCGCCGGCGTCCGGGTGAGGACGTTGTCGAGCTCGACCGCGATCGCCTCGATCGCGTGGGCGCGGTAGCGGAAGAACTGCCGCGGCGAGAGATGGAGCGCGGTCGCGAGGCCCAGCGTCGTCTCGCCCTCGACGTCGCAGCCGCGCACGATCGCCGCGCAGTAGCGGTGCTCGTGGCGGAGCGCGCGGTCGACCAGGACCAGGACCGCCTCGCGCGCGGAGGGGCACCGCAGCGCGCGCTTCAGCTCCAGCGCGATCTCGTCGCGCTCGAGCTGTGCCGGGCGGCGTAAGCCGCGGAGGAGGCGGCGCACCGACCCTCGGCTCCAGAGCGTCATATGCCCATGTCCCGTTCCCAGGCTCCGGCTTGCCCGCCTCCTCGGCGCCCCGAACATTCGTGCCTCCTTTCTGCCATCACGGCACGCGCCGGCCCGGCGGCCCGGCGGAACCCGGGCGGCGGGCCGCGGGTCGGGGAGGACACGATGGCAACCCGAACCGTCCCCGTCTTCGCCGTCCAGCGCGCCGCGGACCGGGCGTTCTTCGACTTCGGCTGGCTCCAGACGCACCATTCGTTCAGCTTCGCCGACTACGTCGATCCGGCGAACGTGAGCTGGGGCGCGCTGCGCGTCTTCAACGACGACACGGTCCGGCCGGGGCAGGGCTTCGGCACCCACCCGCACCGCGACATGGAGATCGTCACCTACGTCCTGAGCGGCGAGCTCGAGCACCGCGACTCGCTCGGCTCGCACGGCGTGGTCGCGCCGGGCGGCGTCCAGTACGTCAGCGCCGGGACCGGCGTGCGGCACAGCGAGTTCAACCACTCCCGCGAGCGCGACGTGCACTTCGTGCAGATGTGGGTGCTCCCGCGCGAGCGCGGCGTCCCGCCGCTCTACGGCCAGCGCTCCTTCGACGAAGACGAGCGCCGGAACCGCTGGCTCACGGTCGCGAGCGGCGAACCGGGCGTCGAAGCGCCGGTCGAGCTGCGCGCGGATGCGACGCTCCGGGTCGCGAAGCTCGAGAACAGCGCATTGTCGTACGCGTTCGATCCGGCGCGCTACGGCTTTCTGTTCGTCGCGGACGGTGAGGTGGTCGCGAACGGCGAGCGGCTCGGCGCCGGCGACGCGGTGCGCATCCACGGCCTGCGCGATCTCGACGTGAACGGGACCGGCGAGCTCGTGCTGTGGGACGTTCCGCCGCTCGCGGAGGACGCCGGCGCATGACGCAAGGCGCATGCGAACACGCCGTAGGGCTACGCGATCCCGCTCCACGCACCCCGGAAGGCTGCGAAGAATGTCTCGCGATCGGCGACGGGTGGGTGCATCTGCGGCTGTGCGAGGAGTGCGGTCACGTCGGCTGCTGCGACAGCTCGAAGAACAAGCACGCGACGAAGCACTTCCGCGCGACGCGTCATCCGGTGATCCGGTCGTTCCAGCCGGGCGAGAACTGGAAGTGGTGCTACGTCGACGAGACGATCTGGGAATGAGGTGACGCGGTGTCGATGTGGGAGCCGTTCAACGAAG
>DATHLL010000671.1:0-3273 GCA_035488195.1 Candidatus Elarobacter sp.
CTCCTCGCCGCGATGCGCGGCGTCGCGCAGCGCGCGAAACGCCTGGTGGCGCGCACTCCCGCTAGCGCTTGAGCGGCCGCGACGGCGTCTGACCCGGGATCCCGCCCGGCGCGACGCCCGGTTTCGGGCCGCAGCCGTTGACCGGTGCGACCGGCGGCTGCGTCGACGTCAATCCGAAGTACAGGGGCAGGAACGACGTGCCGTCGGTCATGTACTGGCCGGTGACGTTCAGCGTCTGGCCGGGCGCCAGGCCGAAGCCTTTGACGAGATAGCGCTGCGCGGGATCGCTCACGCAGCGCACCTCGGTCGGCGCGGGATCGCCGTTGAACCAGATCGTCGTCGTGACGCCGCCGTTCGCGCCCGGCTGTTCGTACAGGTAGACGTTCTGCGGCGCCTGCGTCGGATTCGTGAGCTGCAGCGAGACGTTGCGCAGCACGCCGTAGTCGCCGGCGAGCGGCGCGCGCTGGCCGGCCTGCTGCACGATGTCCTGGCGGAGATTCGGAAACGCCGGCTGCCCGTTCGCGTAATAGCGCACGCCGACGGCGAACGGCTGCGGCTCCACGCCGCCGGCGGCGTACGACAGCGCGATCGGCGGGACGTTGGTCAGCGAGAACTCGCCGCGCCGGAAATGGCCGTCGCTCGGATGTTCCGGCTGCCCCAGCAGCGTCGCGGGATCGACGCCGTTGCTCGCGGCGACGACCGAGACGTTCACGTCCGGCCCGTCCAGCACGCGCCAGTCGTGCACCGCCGCGATGAGCTGTCCGGCGAGCATGGTGCCCGCGCCGAGCGGGAGCAGATACGGCGCTCCCGGTGAGACCGTCGCGATGAAGCTCTCCTGCGGCGGGCGCTCGAGCATGTAGCGCAGCGTCGAGAGATGCCCGACGTACGAGAACGCGTCCGACGGACCCGCCGCCGCGCCGAGCACCTGCACGCGCGCGACGCCGTTCGGCGACTCGAGCGCGATGTAGACGCGCCGGCTACCCGCGTCGGAGACGTGATAGACGTACGTCCGCGCGGGCCGCGCCGTCGAGATCGTCCCGCGGAACAGCACGCCGTCGTCGAGCGGTCCGAGCCGTTCGGGATCGTCGCTGTAGAAGAGCACGGCGGGATCGAGCTGCGGCAGCGCCGCGACGCGGACGTGCACGTTCGTCGTCCCCGTCTGGTCGACGTACTGGTCGTTCCCGCGCAGCGTGACGTTGGCGCGCACTTCGAGCGCGTCGCCCGGCCGCAGCGCGCCGGCGCTGATCCCGCCGACGGCGATCGACGTGCCCGGCTGCATGCGCGCGAGCTGCGCGATCGTCCCTTGGATGCGCGCGTTCGCGAACTGCGGCGAGATCGTCCCCGCGAGCTCGACGGTCGCATCGCTCGGCACGACGCCTGCCGGCGCAGCGACGAGCACGTTCACCACCGCCGTGTCGCCCGCGTTGTCGGCGAGCGTCACCGTCCCGCGCCCGTTCGCGCGCCCGGTGAGAAACAACGTCCTCGACCGATCGTCGTACCGCACGTCGACTCCGTCGAACGACGGCTGCGCCGTGAGCGCCCCGACCCCGCCCGACACGTGCACGACCACGGTCGACCCCGGCACGACGCCCACCCGAGCGCGATCGACCCGAATCGGCAGCCCCGGCAGCGACGGCCCCGGCGACGGCGACTCCCCGGGAAACGGCGTCACCCCCGGCGACGGCGACGCACCGGGCGCGGGAGAAGGCGTCCCGGGGATGCCCGACGGGCTCGGCGCAGGCGCAGGCGTCCCGGTCAGCGGCGGCGGCGTCGGCGGCGCGGGATAGGTCTGCGCGTGCGCGGCGAGCGGAGCGGCGAGGGCGGCGAGCGCGACGGCGACCGCGGTACTGTACCGGATTCGGGTCATCGCGACCGGTGTGCCCACAGGACCGCGCGCGGGAAACGCGCGACGGCGTCGTCCTCCATGGGTTAGGACGCGAAGCCGGAGACGAGCTCCTTGGCGATCCGCTCGACCGCCCTTCGGCGCGCCGCGGGATCGCGAGGAATGACCAGTGCGACGAAATCGTGTTCGATCGCGTTCGCCAGCTCTTCGACGCGACCGATCTTCGCTTTGCTCAATCCGCCGTTCAAGTCGCGCGAGATCGCCGACGGCGGGCACGACAGACGCCGGGCGAGCTCCGCCGCAGTGACGTGCTGGCGCTGCATCGCGTCGATGACCTGCTGTTCGAGCCGAAGATCCTGAAGGTGCCGTTCCATGCGCGCCGCCATCCGAGGAGCGTCACGCATGCGTTGCTCGAGCGTGCGCGTTCCCGCTGCTCGGCGGCGATCTCTGGCCTCACTCGCGTTCATAATACGTCCCGTCCTCGACTCGTCTTGCGTAGTCTCGCATCGCTTTGATCGTCGTCTCGACTACCGTCTTCCCGGCTCGGTCGAGTTTCTTCTTGCGCTTTTCGTAGCGCCGGTGGACGATCCAAACGCGCCCGCCGGCGTGAAACGTTGTGAACCGATGCCTGCCGGCTTTCACGGCGAAGATCTTTGGATCGTCGTGCTCTAGGTTGACGCGCGTCTCGGACAGGCGTTTCCCGATCGGAAGATCGCCCCAGTGCCGAAATATCGCGATGATCTGGGCACGCGCATCGGCGTCCATGTGCTCGTACTCGTCCAGACCGGGCATGGAGCCGTCCGCTGCCCAAAACCACTCGAACGACCGCACGAGCCCATCCACGATGTCGAGCTCGTCGCTGCTCCGCTGTGTACGCACCCGGCACCTGACTATAGTAACACTAGTGTGAACACTAAGCAAGTGCCCTGCAAACGGACAACCGATTTCCGGGTTGAAGGAAGAACCGTGCTGGGGGAGTTTCATCCGCTCGTCGGCGATTGGTTTGGCTCTCGCTACGGCGAGCCGACCGAGCCGCAGGTCCAAGGCTGGCCGCTGATCCGTGCCGGCCGGGACGTGCTCGTCTCGGCACCGACCGGGTCGGGGAAGACGCTCGCCGCGTTCACGCTCTGTCTCGACGATCTCGTGCGCCGCGCCGCGGCGGGTGAGCTGGGCGACGAGACGCTGGTCGTCTACGTCTCGCCGCTCAAGGCGCTCACCAACGACATCCGCAAGAATCTCGAGGTTCCGCTCGCCGAGCTGCTGACCGCCGCGGACGAGCAGGGGATACCGCTCGCCGAGATTCGCACGGCGACGCGCACCGGCGACACGCCGCAGGCCGAGCGCGCGCGGATGCTGCGCAAGCCGCCGCACGTGCTCGTCACCACGCCGGAATCGCTGTTCATCCTGCTCACCGCGGAGAAGTCGCGTGC
>DATHLL010000672.1:0-6727 GCA_035488195.1 Candidatus Elarobacter sp.
ACGAAGCGCAGCGGCTCGAACGTCCCCGAGCGCTCGTCGTCGTACTCGAGCAGGAAGCGGTCGACCTCGAGCTGGGTGAAGAGCTTCTCGGCGATCGCGTCGTAACCGCCGGCGGCGTACCACTGGCTGCGGTTGTTGCCGCGGCAGAGGTGGATCGCGAGCGTCACCCCTTCCTTGCGCGCCGCGCGGAAGCACGCGTTGTCGGCCGCGATCGCTTCGTCGAGGAGCGCGTCGATCTCGCCGAACTCCGCGCGCAGGAATTCGCGCCACTTCGGGTCCAGGTAGTAGCTGTAGCGCGGCGCGTCGATCTGGATGTACGCGACGCCTTCGTTCGCGAGCGCCGCCGTCTCGCGCTTCACGACCTCGACCACGTCCTGCAAGAATGCGGAGTGGTTCGGGTACGCGCTCTCGCTGATCCCCTTCTTGTACGCGATCGCGGGGAACTGCGTCGCGCTCGGCAGCGTCATCTTGATCGGCCCGGGGCTGTGCTCTTTGAGGAACGGCAGCTCGAGCGCGGTGAGCCGGCGCGTCTGGCGCAGCTTCTGGGTCACGATGCCTTTCACGGCGCTCGGCGCGACCGTCGTCGCGGTGCCGGCCGCGTTCCACGAGCGCGCGACGCCTTCGCCTTGGTCGAAGCCCTCGACGGCGTCGGTGAGGTCGGTCATGAAGCCGCCGCGCCGGAACTCGCCGTCGGTGAACAGCTCGAACCCGAGCTCCTGCTGTTTCTTCAGCACGCGGCGGATCTCGCGGTCCTCGATCGCGCGCAGCGTCTCGGAATCGGCGCCGGCATGGCGCGCGTCGAGGAGCTCTTTCGGGCGCAGGAAGCTGCCGACGTGGTCGGCGCGATACGTTCCGGTGGTCGTCATGCGGGCCGCTTCTCGAAGCGGCGCCCCGGCCCATGCGAGCCGGCGGCGGCGCGCGCGTTCAGCGCATCCACGCGGCGAGGGCCGTGCCGAGCGCGGCCGTTCCGGCGGCGAGCCAGGCGACGTAGTCGGTCACGACGCCGTCGTGGATGCGGCGCAGCGGCGCGAGCGCGCGCTCGAGCGCGTGCATCGTGCGCTCGCCCGCGCGGAGCTTGTGCCCGAACAGCGCGAACGCGGCGAACGCGAGCGCGAGCCCGGCGGCGAGGAACCCCGTCGCGAGCGACGCGGTGACCGGCTCGGCGGGCGGCGTCGCGAGCGCGCCGCCCGGCGTCATCTTCAGCACGATCGCGAGCTGACCGGTGCGGTCGACGAAGCGCTCACCGGCGCCGAGCGCCGCGGACGCGGCGCCGGGGACGAGCCCCACCGCGCACGCGCAGACGATCAGGAACGCCGAGCACGCGTACATCATCAGCGGGAAGCCTTTGTCGCCGCCGCCGCGCGTCTCGCGCGTCTCGCGCTTCGGCGTCTGCGCGTGCGGGTCGGGCGGCGGCCCCCAGCCGAACGCCATGCGCCCGAGCGCGTTGAGCACCGAGCCGCCCGTCAGCGCGGCGGCGACGAGCAGCACGTACGGCAGCCAGCCCAGACCGGCGTCGTCGGCGGCGTGCTCGATCAGCGAGGTGCCGAGGAACGTCCCGAACGGCGGCAGCCCTGCGAGCGCGAGCGCGCCGAAGAAGATCGCGAGGCTGCCCCACACCCTGGTGCGCAGCTTCCCGCGCAGTTCCTCGACGTCGACGCTGCCGAGGCGGTTCAGCAAGATCCCGCTGCACATGAACAGCCCGCCTTTGGTCAGCCCGTGGCCGAGGATGTAGACGATCATCCCGGCGACGCCGTGCGCGCTCAGCAGCGCGAACGCGCAGACCAGGATGCCGGTGTGCGCGACGGTCGAGAACGCCAGCAGCCGCTTGAAGTGGCGCTGGCCGAACGACATGAACGCGCCGGTGAACGCGGTGACGATGCCGAACGCGATCAGCACGGTCCGAAGCACGTGCTCGTGCTCCGCGAGCGCGCCGGAGTACACGCTCCAGTACACGCGCGCGACCGCGTACAGCCCGGCCTGCACCATGATCCCGGAGAAGAGGACGCACAGCGGCGTCGGTGCGACCGCGTGCGCGTCGGCGAGCCAGAAGTGGAACGGCACGAGCGCGGCTTTCACCAGCAGCCCGGCGGCGATGAAGGCGAACGTCAGGACGACCAGCGCGTCGGCATGCGAGCCGAGCGCGTGCGAGATCTGCGCCATGTTCAGCGCGCCGGTCCGCCCGTACACGATCGCGATCCCGAGCAGGATGAGAAACGCCCCGATGCTGTTCAAGACCGCGAACGAGAACGCGCCCATCACCGCCGACTCGTCCTCCGAGCGGTACGCGGTCAGCGCGTACGCGGCGACGCCCATCAGCTCGAAGAAGACGAACAGGTTGAAGAGATCGCCGGTCAGGAAGAAGCCGATCAGCGCCGCCATGAAGACGAGCATCAGCGCCGGGAACGGCGGGCCGGACTCGTCGTAATACGTCCACGAGAACTGCAGCGCGACCGTGCTCAGGAACGCCGTGAATGCGGCGAGCGCGCCGCCCGCGGCATCGACCGTGAACGCGATGCCCAGCGCCACGCCGTGCCGCGGCGTCCAGCCGCCGAACCAGTGGACGACCGTCCCGTGCGCGGCCGCCTGCGTCAGCAGCACGCAGTCGACGATGCAGAAGAGCCCGGCCGCGATCGCGAGCGCGTCGAGGACGCGCCGCGGCACGAACGGCCCGATCGCGGCGCACAGCGCCGCGGCGGCGAGGGGGACCGCGAGCGCCAGCGGCGCCAGCGCGTCGGGCGTCATCCTTGCATCGGCCGCAGCGCCTCGGGGTCGAGCGTCTGCTTCTTCTTGTGGATGCGCAAAGCGAACGCCAGCAGCAGCGCGGTCACCGTCGCCCCGACGACGATGTCGGTCAGCGTGAGCGCGTCGACGATCGGGTCGACGGCGCGCGTCCCCGGAAGGACGTCGCTGAACACCGGCGCCGTCGCGCCGAGCCGGTACCCGATCTCGAGGATCAGCACGTACGTCGACGACTGCGCGACGGAGAGGCACAGGATCAGATGGATCAGGTTGCGGCTCGTCGCCATCCCGTACAGCCCGGCGACGAAGATCCACGCCGGGACGGCGAACGCGAGAAACGCGATCATTCGCCCTCCGCCTCCGGTTGCTCGACGCGCGTCTCGTGCGCGAACTCGAGGTAGATCAGCGTGAAGCCGGCGGCGACCTCGAGCAGCACGCACAGGTTGATCACCGCGATCGTACCGGCGGAGAAGAGCTGTCCTTCGCCGCCGAGCGGAAGCCCGTTCTTCAAGAACGCGCCGGTCGCGAGCAGCGTCACCAGACCGATGACCGCGTATGCGCCGGCCGCGATGGCTTCGCCGAGCTCGAACGGCGCTTGGCCCGCGAGCTTCGCGAACGTCCGGTAGCCGAGCCCGAAGAAGATCAGCGCGGCGGCGCCCGAGAGGACCGCGCCGCCTTGAAATCCGCCGCCCGGCGTCTGCGCCGCGTGGATGCCGAGATACGTGCCGAACGCCATCGTGATCGCGAGCGAGAGCGCGCTGAACGCGCGCACCGCGTCGCTGCGGTCGGTCGTGTGGAGGGTGCGGCCCGCGGGGAGCGGCTCGTCCGTCGTGCGCTTGCGGTCCTCGCGCAGGACGAGCGCGATGCCGGCGACCGCGGCGAAGAAGATGAACTCCTCGCCGAGCGTGTCGGCGCCGCGGTAGTCGAAGTTCACCGCCGTCACGATGTTGGGGATCTGCCGCTCGTGCGGCGCGACGGTGTTCAGCATGTCGCCGTACGGCCCGGGATAGTGCCCGAACGGCGGCAAGCCCGCGACCGCGAAGAGGATCAGCACGAGCAGGACCGCGCCGGAGACCGCGACCATCGTGGTTCGCGCCCGCGTGCTCATCGGCGTCCGTTCTCGATCCGCACCAGCGTCGCGAGGACGGCGAGCGGGATCGCGACCGAGCCGACCGCGAGCTCGGAGAGCGCGACGTCGGGTGCCTGCAGCACCGCGAAGAGCAGCGTCAGCACCAGCCCGTAGAGCATGAAGCAGAACACCTGGCGCTTCGGCTCGCGCGCCAGCACGACGACCGTCGCGACGACGGCCGTCATCGCGAGCGCGATCCCTTGCACGACCTGCTCCATCACGGGTGCGTCGGGCCTCGGCGCGAGACCGCCGCGTCGCCGGTCACGTGCGAGAGCACCGGGCCCAGCGCGACCAGCACCGCGGCGATGAAGAACGCTTTGAGGCCCGCACCGGAGAGCGGGTTCTTCGAGACGGCGACCGCGATCGCGACCAGGACGGGGCAGACCATCGCGGCCGGGCCGACGTAGTGCAGCCGCTGCAGCGGCGTCTTCATCACCAGGATCCCGGCGCAGCAGACCGCTTCGATCAGCACCGCGAGGGCGAGCAGCACGGTGATGATCGCGTGATCGGCGCTCACAGCCATCGCCGCAGCACCCGTGCGAAGATCAGCGAGGAGGGGAAGCTCACGACCGCCAGCGCGAGCGAGAGGTCGAAGAACGACTGCCGCTGTTCGCCCTGCTCGAACGTGAGCAGCGCGAGCACGGTGAAGACGCTCGCGAGCTCGAGCGCGACGAGCCGGTCGATCGCGTTTCCGCGCGCGGCGAGCACGACGCACGGGAGGATGCCGAGCATCAGCGCGGCGCTCGCCAGCAGCCACACGCTCATGGCGTCAGCCGGTGGACGATCAGCACGCCGCGCTCGGCATCCGCGTCGACGACGACGGAGTTCGGCGAGGCCGACGTCCCGGCCACCACGAGCGCGCGGCGCGCGGCCGAGATCGCGTCCTCGCCGCCGGGATCGAACGGGATCCGCTGCAAGCGGTCTTCCGGCGGCTTCCCGCCGAGCGCGCGCAGCAGCGCGCCGGTGACGACGACCGTGTCGCGCACGACGTTCCACACCAGCGCGGGGAGATGGACGATCTGCGAGACCGGGACGGCGTACCGGACGCCGGCAGCCGCGAGCGATCCGACGGTCACGAACGCGGCGAGCGCGGCGATCGCGACGCCGACCGGCGTCTCTTGCGGATCGATCTTCCCGACGAGCAGCGCTTCGATCGCGGAGAACGCGATCCATAGGATGAGTCCGGCGAGCGCGCGCTCCCTCCAGTTCGCGCGTCGCACCGTCAGCTCGTTCCGCGCGAGCGCCAGGCGATCATATCGCGCGTGTACCCGCGCTCACCTCGGCGGCAAACGAAAGAAGACCGGGCTCGTGCACGGCCAATCCACGCGCCGATGGACCCCGCGCGCGATCTCCCGCTGCTGGCGGCGTGGCGGCTGCGCGTCCCCTCGCGTGCGCTGCGGCCGCTCGCTCGCGGCGATCACGGCCCGCTGCGCGCGTGGCTGCAAAGCGAGTCCGCGCTGCGATTGGCCGAGGCGCGCCGCGACGCGCGCGAGGACCTGGCGCTGCTCGAACGGCTCGGCGCTCGGCTCGTGACCCCCGACGATCCCGACTGGCCGCCCGGGTTCGCCGACCTGCGCGATCCGCCCGCGTTTCTCGCCGTTCGCGGCGTGCTCGCCGGCCGCGGCGTCGCGATCGTCGGCGCGCGCGATGCGGATGGCGAGGCGTGCGCGTTCGCGCACGAGCTCGCGATGCGGCTCGGGAGAACGGTGGTCAGCGGACTCGCGCGCGGGATCGACGCCGCGGCCCACCGCGGCGCGCTCGAAGCCGGCCTGCCGACGATCGCCTACGTGGGAACCGGCATCGCACGAACGTACCCTCCGGAGCACGAGGAACTCGCCGAAGCGATCGTCGCGGGCGGCGGCGAGCTCGCGACGGAGAACGCGCCGCACGACCGCGCGACGGCATGGTCGCTGAAGCGCCGCGACCGGCTCCAAGCCGCGCACGCGGCGGCGGTCGTGCTCGTCGTCTCGGACGCGGACGGCGGCGCGATGCACACGATGCGCTTCGCGGAGAAACTTGGCCGCCCACGGTTCGCGCTGGACCGCGACGCGAGCGGCAACGCCGCCGCGCTCGCCGCGGGCGCGCTCCCGCTCCCGCGCGAACCCGAAGCCGCCGTCGCACGCATCGCGTCGATCGTGCCGCCCTGAGCGTCGCCGCGAGGCGAGGATCGCGTCACCCCGAGCGGACTCGTGAGGCGAGGATCGTGTCACCCTGAGCTTGTCGAAGGGTGATCCTCGATGAATTCCGTAGCCGACCGTTCCTCCGCGCCCGCCCTGGACGAGGCGCTCGCCGGCGGCGCGAGCTCGCCGGTCCGCGCCGGGCGACGCGTCGGCGGCGAGCCGTTCGTCTGCGTGCGCGCCGAAGGGCCGTACGCGTACGACGCGGAGGGACGGCGCTACGTCGACTACGTGATGGCGTACGGCCCGCTGCTCTTCGGCCACACGCCGCCGTTCTTGCACGACCTCGACGCGGTCGCCGCGCGCGGCGTCGTGTACGGCTCGACCGCGCCCGACGAGCGCGAGCTGGCCCGCCGCATCCGAGCGCATGTGCCGTCGATGGAGAAGCTACGGTTCACGACGACCGGGAGCGAGGCGGTGCAGAGCGCGATCCGGGTCGCGCGCGCGTTCACCGGCCGCGACGCGGTGCTGAAGTTCGCGGGCAACTACCACGGCCACTTCGACCTCGCGCTGCAGGACGCGGGCGCGTCGGCCGAGACGCCGCACGCGGACCGCTCGGGGATCCCGCGCGCGGTGACCGCCGATCTCGCCGTCGCGCGGTACAACGATCTCGACGACGTCGACCGGCATCTCGCGCGCGTCGGCGACCGCCTCGCGGCGATCGTCGTCGAGCCGATCTGCG
>DATHLL010000673.1:0-7563 GCA_035488195.1 Candidatus Elarobacter sp.
CGAACATCCAGCCCGACAACGTCCGCTCGATCGCGCTCGCCCGCCGTGCCGGCTTCACGAAAGAAGGCTTCTCGCCGGCATATCTCTTTATCGCCGGCGCGTGGCGCGACCACGAGCACTGGGCGATCGTCGACGAACGCGGCTCCGAGACGCGCTAGGCGAAGGCCAGGTTCGGGTTGGCGACCAGCGTGCGTGCGTCGGCGCGCGCGACGGCGGCGCGGCGTTCCGCGGCGGCGGCGATCATCGCGGCGTTGTCGGTGCAGAAGCGCGGCTCGGGGACGAACGCGGGTAGGCCGCGCCGTTCGCCGAGCGCGCGGAACGCCGCTTGCAACGCGCTGTTCGCGGCGACGCCGCCGCTGAGCACCAGCGCGCGGTAGCCGCCGGCGTCGAGCGCTCGCGCGACGCGGTCGATCAGCACGTCGACGACCGCCGCCTGGAACGACGCCGCGACGTCCTCGCGCCGCGCGCCGCGCCCTTCGTCCGACTCGAGGAAATACCGCACCGACGTCTTCAGTCCCGAGAAGCTCATGTCGAGCGCCCCGGGATCGGGGCGGTGGCGCGGGAACGCGAACGCTTTCGGATCGCCCTCGCGCGCCAGCTCGTCGAGGGCCGGTCCGCCGGGGAACGGAAGCCCGAGCAGCCGCGCCGTCTTGTCGTACGCTTCGCCCGCGGCGTCGTCGCGCGTCTTGCCGATGATGCGCAGCGACACGGGCGAGTGCACCTCGACGAGCTGCGAGTGCCCGCCGGAGACCAGCAGCGCGAGGAACGGATACGGCGGGGGATCGTCGCGCTCGAGGAACGCCGCGAAGAGATGACCGTGCAAGTGGTTCACCGCGTAGAGCGGCAACCCGGTCGCGAACGCGAGCGCCTTCGCCGCCGCGACGCCGACGACGAGGCTGCCGATCAGCCCGGGCCCCGACGTCACCGCGATCCCGTCGAGCTCGCCGAGCGTGACGCGGGCGCGCGTCAGCGCGTCGTCGACCGCCGCGGAGAGGAGCGCGGCGTGGCGGCGGGAGGCGATCTCCGGGACGATCCCGCCGTACTTCGCGTGGAAGGCGTCCTGGTTCGTCGAGACGTTCGAGAGCACGCGCACGCCATCGCGGACCACGGCGGTCGCGGTGTCGTCGCACGACGTCTCGATCCCGAGCAAGAGCATCGCACCTCCGACCTCCGCCGCAGGCGCGGCGGTTGCGCGGTGGTACGATGACCCGGTGCGCCTCGATCCCCGCTACCTGGCCGTCGGCGCCTGCGGCGGGAGCGCGTTCCTCGACATGTACGCGACGCAGCCGCTCCTCCCGGCGCTGCGCGCGCAGTTCCACACCGGGGAAGCGGCCGTCGGCGCGACCATCTCCGCGCTGACGTTCGCGTGCGCGCTCGCGGCGCCGTTCGTCGGCCCGCTCGCCGACGCGCTCGGCCGCAAGCGCGTGATCGTCAGCGCGATCTTCGGCCTCGCGCTCGTCACCTTCGCCGCCGGTGGCGCGCAGACGCTGCACGCCCTGGTCGCGTGGCGGTTCGTGCAGGGACTCTTCATGCCGGCCGTCTTCGCGGTCACGCTGGCGTACATCGCCGAGGAGTTTCCGCCCGCGGTCGGCGGCCGTGCGGTCGGCGCGTACATCGCGGGCAACGTCCTGGGCGGCTTCCTCGGGCGCTACGTCGCGGCCGTCGTCGCCGACCGCTGGGACTGGCACGCCGCATTCGTCGTCCTCGGCGTGATGAACCTGATCGGCGGCGCGATCGTCCTCGCGCTGCTGCCGCGCGCCGAGCGGTTCGTCCGCCAGCCGTCGGCGCGCGACGCGCTGCGCACGGTGGGGCGGTTCGTGCGCGATCCGGCGCTGCTCGCGACGTACGCGATCGGCGGCAGCGTGCTCTTCACTTTGGTCGCGGCGTTCACGTTCGCGACGTACCATCTCGCGGCGCCGCCGTTCGGGCTCGGGACGGTCGCGCTCGGCAACGTGTTCTTCGTCTATCTGGTCGGCGTCGTCGCGACGCCGCTCGCCGGGCGCCTCATCGACCGCGCCGGCCATCGCATCGCGCTGCTGCTCGCGCTCGGCGCGAGCGCGTGCGGGATCCTGTTGACGCTGGTCCCGTCGGTCGCGGCGATCGTCGCGGGCCTCGGCGTGATGTCGACCGGCGTGTTCGCCGCGCAAGCCGCCTCGCAAGGCTACATCGGCATCGTCGCGCGCGAACGCCGTTCGACCGCCGCAGCGCTGTACCTGACCGTCTACTACACCGGCGGCGGGCTAGGCGCCGTCGTGCCGGCCGTCGTGTGGGCCCGCGGCGGGTGGCCGGCGACCGTCGCGCTGATCGTCGGCGTGCAGTTCCTCGCCGCCGCGCTGACCGCGCTCGCGTGGACGCGAAGCGCGCCGGTGGAGTCCGCGGCGGAAACGGGAGGAACGCCGGAGCGCTCCTCCCGTTCGGTGCGCGGAAGCGCGGACTAGATCCGCAGCTCGCGCTCGACGGCCCCGCCCGGCGCGCTGACGATCGAGACGTGCAACTCCGCCGGCGCGTTCAGGTCGGCCGCGGCGATCACCGCGGTCTTCCCGGCCGGGACGGCGAGCGTCTTCGTGCCGCTCGCCGCGCCGGTCGGCCCTTGCACGTGCAGCGCCAGCGTGGCGTCGGCGCCGCCGTTCTCGAGCTGCAGCGTCTTGCCGTCCGGCAGCGCGCTCGCCGCGAACGTCGTTCCGGCCGGGACCGTGACGTTGTCGATCGTGAAGCTCGTCGCACCCGCTTGCGGCGTGACCGAGCGCAGCGCGATCTGCGCGGTGCGCGTCGCGCCGCCCGACGGAGCGGAGAGCGAGGTGCGCTGGTCGGGCGCGCCGAGGCGCTCGATGACGATGCCGTCGTGTCCGCCGCTCCCGCCGCCGGAGACCGTCGCGACGACGCCGGCGCCCGAGGTGTGGAAGCCCCACCGGTACGGTGCGGCGGACGGTGCCGAGATCGCGTGCTCGATCCGTGACGGCGCCCGCGCGATCGCGGCCGAGAGCGCATGGCCGACGACCGAGGCCATCGCCGCGACCGGTGCCGCGACCGCGGCCTTGCGATCGAGCACCGCCGCCGCCGGCGCGCCGAGCGGCGTGAACGAGTCGACGTGCGGCGAGGGCCCGTACGGCGAAGGCAGACCCGCGAGCCGGTAGAGCTCGGGCGCCGCGGGCTTCTGCAGCAGCACCGCGTTCGCCGGCGCGACGAGCGGTCCGCGCGAGAGGAACGCGTCGTGCAGCGGGATGCGCGCGAGCCCGTGGATCGAGCCCGAACCGGTGCGCAGATCGTCCCACCGCGTTCCGGTGCGGCCCGGTTTGTAGAGCGTGTTGCCCTGGTCGTCGGTCATCTGGACCGTCGCCGCGCCGTCACCCAGGAGGATGAGCGCGACGCCGACCAGCGCTTCCCAGAACGGCGTGCGCGGCTGGCGGCAGACCGCCGAGAACGGCACCCACGACATGATGCCGCCGCTGAGCTTCCCGCCGTGCCAGACCGGCCCGCCGTCCCAGACCGCGAAGCTGTACGTGTTCGAGGCCTTGTCGATGATGACTTGATTGGCGAGCAGCGAGTCGGTCGTTCCGGGATCGTTCGGATTCGCCACGTGGATCACCAGATGCGTGCCCAGGTCCTGGAACGCGTTCGGCCCGCACGGCCGCACGCAGTGACCTGCGCTGAGGTTCTCGGCGGTCAGGCAGATCAGCGGAAGGTCTCCGCTCTGCCACGACGCGCGCGCCGCCTCGAAGACCGCGATCGGATCCCAGAAGCGCAGGCTCAGCATGTTCGCCGCGTACCAGTCGATGAACGGCGCGCCGAGCTGGTACGCCTGTTTGACGTTGATCTCCGGCATCGCGGTGCCGATCGCGACCGGGAAGATCGGCTCGCTGAAGAGCGAGTCGTTCCGCTCGGCGAAGCACGACTCGAGGCACATGCCGAAGCAGTTGCCGCCCGCCGCAATCCCCTTGAACACGTCGTAGTAGAGGTTGTCGAACCAGTGCGCCGAGCTCTCCTGCGACTCGACGTCGCTGAAGGTCTGTCCGTACTGCTCGCGCGTGAGCTCCGGCGTACCCTTGTTCACGAATCCCCAGAACTCCACGCGCCGGAAGTTCGGGTCGTTCGGGTTGTCGATGCTGCGGCGGCGCATGTCGAGCAGGGCGTGGAAGTCGCCGTCGTTGAGCTGCTTCGGGACGTTGACGCCGAAGTCGTCGTCGACGCCGAACGTCGCGTGCACGCTGCCCAGGTGCGTGTCGCTGGTCGAAATGTTGTGGTCCCAGCCGTCGAGCGTCACCGTCACCGACATCTCGCCGCGGACCGGTGCGATCGTCGAGATCTGGCCGGGCGTCGCGCTCGGCTGACCGTAGTCGCCGCCCTTCTGCGGGAGGTGGATGTGCTGCGTGCTCCCCGGGTGCGAGGCGATCGTCGCGTTGGCGTAGAGCCAGACGTGCGCGACGCCGATCGACTCGAAGAACGTGTGGCTCCCCGAGCCGTTCATGCTCTGAACGAACACGTCGAGCGCGGTGTACGTGTCGATGCGGCCGTTCGCCGCGGTCCACACCAGGCAGCCGTGCTGGAAGTTCGAGAAGCGCTTGAGCCCGCGCGGCGAGCCCGTCTCGTCGGAGACCGGGAAGCCGAGCGGCCCGATCGGTCCGTTGTAGCTGTGGACGTAGGCGTCGAGAATTCCGCCGTGGACGGAGTACGCGCCGGTCTGCGGAGACCAGAAGATCGATCCGCCGGTGAAGCGCGACGCGCGGCCGATCTCGTGGCCGTGCGCGAGCACCGGCTGCTCGTCGGAGATCGGGTACCCGAGAAAACCGCCGCTTCCGCCGAGCGCGAGCCACTTCTCGCGGATCGCGCCCTGCACTTCGAATGCCGCGTTGGTCGCGGCGTGCCAGTAGATGTCGACGTTGTCGAAGTGCTGGCGGCGCCCGCCCGGGATCGCCTCTTCCTCCGACGTCGGAAGCCCGGTCGCCAGACCTTTCCCGGTCTCGATGTCGTACAGGTCGCGGTAGTGCAGGTAGATGGTGCCGAACACCGCGTACGCGCGGCCGTCGGGGCGCTGCACGATCATCCCGTGCTCGAAGTAGACGACCTCGGCGCCGCGCGCCGTGAACGCGCGCAGCGGCCACCCGAGCGACGCCTGCACCGATTCGCCGGTCGCGGTCCGCGCGCCGGCGAGCGAGACCCACTCGCGATAGATGGTCGGGGAGACCGGGATCGTCCCGCCGTTGGGAGCGGGCAAGAGCGCGCGCGTAAGCGTGATCGCCGCGCTGCTCGCGGCGGATGCCGCCGCGGTCTCCGCGGCGATGTGATCGCCGACCTTCGCAGCCGGCGCGGTAAGAGTTTCCATGAACCATGACCTCAGGAGAGAATTGGGACGGCCAGCGTAGAGCCGCCACCTTACCGGGAGATTACCGGCACATTACGCTCGCCTGACCCGCCGCTCCGAAAAGCCTTACCTCGCGCTTACGGCGGCCGGGCCGGCGAAGTTCTCCGCTCGATCGGCCGAAAACAGAAGCAGGCCCGGGTGAGAGGGTGTGGTCTAGGGCCACTAGGCAGGGAGGCTTAGTGCTCAGTGTCGCGACGGCGCCGGTCGACGCGCGCCATCGTCTCGTCGCTTTGATCGTGATCGCCGTTCTCACCGCGGCGACCTTCGCGGTGCTGCCGTTCGCCTCGCGGCCGCTCCCGGTCGTGGCCTCCGCGGTTCCGTTCCTGCTCGGAATCGCGCTCGCCGCGCAGCTCGTCACCGCGTTTCTGCTCTTCAGCCAGTTCGTCGCGAACCGGCTGGTCGGCACCGCGCTGCTCGGCGGCGCGTACGTCGCGGGCGCGCTGCTGATGCTGGGCTACGTCGTCTCGTTCCCGTCGGTCCTCGGCTTCGCGTTCTCACCGCAGGTCTCGCCGTGGGCGTGGGTCGCGTGGCATTTCGCGTTCTCCGTCGGGGTCGGCGCGGCGCTGGCGGTCGACCGCGCGCAGCTCCACGCCGACGACCGCGCGGCGGTGCGGCGCTGGCTGCGGATCGCGGTCGGCGGCGGGATCGCCGCGGCCGCCGTCCCCGCGCTCGCGATCGGGCTGTGCGGCGGGGCGCTCAAGCCGATCGTCAGCGGCAACAGCTACTCCTCGGCGTGGGGCTTCGGCACCGGCGAAGCGCTCGTGCTGGTGAACCTCGTCGTGCTCGCGCTCGCCGTCGCGTGGACGCGCGGGCGCACCGTGCTGCACACCTGGCTGATCGTCGCGCTCGTCGCGGCGTGCCTCGACGTGCAGGCGGCGAACGTGGGCGGTGCGCGCTTCACCGCCGGCTGGTACTTCGCGCGCTTGCTGGTCGTGTGCTCGTCGACCGCGGTCCTGTGGGCCTATCTGCGGCAGATGCACGTGATGTTCGCCGAGCTCAGCGATCTCTCGATGGTCGACGGGCTCACCGCGCTGCCGAACCGGCGCTACTTCGAGACGCGCCTGCACGACGCGATCCGCGCGGCGCGCCGCGCGGCGAAGCCGCTCGCGCTGCTGATGGCCGACGTCGACGCGTTCAAGCAGTACAACGACACCTACGGCCACCTCGCCGGCGACGAGGCGCTCAAGCGCGTCGCCTCGGCGCTCCGCGCGTCGGCGCTTCGGCCGGGCGACGTCTTCGCGCGCTGGGGCGGCGAGGAGTTCGCGGCGTTCCTCCCCGAGACGGACGCCGAAGGCGCCTACATGGTCGCCGAACGGCTGCGCTCGGCGATCGCCGGGCTCGCGATCCCGCACCGCGCGACCCCGGTCGCCTCGCGCGTCGTCACGATCAGCATCGGGATCGCGATCCTCGCCGGCCCCGGCGACGATCCCGACTACCTGATCGCGCGCGCCGACTCGGCGCTCTACCGCGCGAAGAGCAGCGGCCGCAACGGCGTCGCGATCGAGCTCGCGACGATCGCCTGCGAGGTTCCCGTCCCGGTCTAGCGCTTCGCGGCGACGCGCTCCGCGAGCTCGTTCGCGAACGCCTCGACGCTCACCGTGCGCTTCTCCTCGACGCCGCGCTCGTTGACGTTGACCGTGCCTTCCTCGGCCTCGCGCTTCCCGGCGACCAGGATGTACGGAACCTTCTGCGTCTTCCAGTGGCGGATCTTGTAGCCGAGCTTCTCGTTCGAGGAGTCGGCGTCGACGCGGAAGCCGCGCGCGCGAAGCCGGTCGCGCACCTCGTACGCGTAGTCGAGCTGGTGCTCGGAGATCGGGCACACCACCGCCTGCGTCGGCGCGAGCCAGGCCGGAAAGTTGCCGCCGAAGTGCTCGATCAGCACGCCGAAGAACCGCTCGAGCGATCCCGCGAGCGCGCGGTGGATCATCACGGGGCGGTGATCGGCGCCGTCGGCGGCGCGGTACTTCAGGTCGAACCGCTCGGGCAGGACGAAGTCGACCTGCACCGTGCCGAGCTGCCACCGGCGTCCGATCGCATCGCGCACGTTGATGTCGAGCTTCGGCCCGTAGAACGCGCCGCCGCCTTCGTCGACCTCGTACGGAAGACCGTGCGACTCGAGCGCCTTGCGGATCGCGTCCTCGGCGATCTCGTCGGTCGGGCCGCGCTGCTCGCGCGTGCTCAGGAAGTACTCGAAGTTCGAGAAC
>DATHLL010000674.1:0-3586 GCA_035488195.1 Candidatus Elarobacter sp.
CCGTCGACGACGCGAACCCGGCGTACGCGTTCGATCTCGACGTCGGGTTCGTCGCGGAGGCGCCGGCGTCGGTCCGCACCGATTTCGGCGAGGGGCCGCTGCCGGGCGAGACGCGCGTGCGGCTGCGCGTCGAGCGCGCGCCGCAGACGTTCGCCGTCCCGCTCGAGCGCGAGCCGGCGCTGGTGCGGGTCGATCCGGCGGCGTGGATCCTCTCGTCGTGGACGTCGTCGCTCGGGACCGACGTGCACGCCGCGATCGTGCGCGGCGATCCCTCGCCGGTCGCGCGCATCCGCGCGGCGAAGGCGCTCGCGAAGGACGGCGGGCGCGTCGCGCGCGAGGCGCTCGTGCACGCGCTGGCGCACGATCCGTTCTGGGGCGTCGGCGTCGAGGTCGCGTCGGCGCTCGGCGCCTCGCGCGCGCCGTCGGCGCGCGAGACGCTGCTCGCGAACGTCGCGCATCCGCATCCGAAGGTGCGGCGCGCGGTCGCCGAGGCGCTCGGGCGCTGGCGCGACGAGCGCGTCGCCTCCGCGCTGCTCGCTATGCGCGACGACGTCTCGTACTTCGTGATCGCCGCGGCGCTCCACGCGCTGGGGAAGACGCGCGATCCGCGCGCGTTCGACGCGCTGGTCGCCGGGACTTCGACGCCGTCGTGGAACGAGACGATCGCCGCGGGCGCGGCGCGCGGGCTCGGCGATCTCGCCGACGCGCGCGCGCTGCCGGTGCTGCTCGATGCCTTGAAGCCGGAGCGGCACGAGGCGTTGCGGCGCGCCGCGATCGGGGCGCTCGGGAAGCTCGGGACGCTGGTCGACTCGGTGCGCACGGAGGTCGTCGACGCGATTGCGCACACGCTCTACGACGCGGGGTATCTCGTGCGCGTCTCGGCGTTCGCGGCGGCGGAGCGGCTCGAGGATCCGCGGCTGTTGCCGGTGCTCGACCGGCTCGCCGCGTCGGAGGACGACGGGCGGTTGCGGCGCGACGCCGCCGAGGCGGCGATCCGGATTCGCGACGCGCAGCAGAAGCCGGCGGCGCTCGCCGAGTTGCGCGACGAGGTCGACCGGCTGCGCGAGGAGTCGCAGCGGTTGCGCGAGCGGCTGGAGGAGCTCGGCGCGAAGTGAGCGCCGTTCGTGCGGTCGCCGCGATGCTCGTGCTCGCGGCGGTCTCGGCGTGTTCGCATCGTCCTCCGGCGGTCTCGCCGTCGCCGTCGGCGGTGCCGGCCGGGCTGGCCGCGGCGCCGCGCGCGCCGGCGTGGAGCGGCGAGGAACTGCGCGCGCTGCAGGCGCAGCTTCGCGGGGCGCTCGGCGCGTCGGCGCTCGCGAGCAGCGGGATCGCGGTCGTCGATGCGGACGGGCGGCCGTTGTTCGTGCGGCGCGAGCGGGTGCCGATGGTGCCGGCGTCCACCTTCAAGGTGTTGGTCGGCGCGGCGGCGTTGCAGACGCTCGGGCCGGAGTACCGGTTCTCGACCACGTTCGAGTCGGTCGACGATCCTTCCGACGGGAAGATTCGCGGGGACGTCTATCTCGTCGGCACCGGGGATCCGTTGTTCACGCGCGACGATCTGCGCGGCGGTGCGGCGGCGGTCGCGCGCGGCGGCGTTCGCGACGTCAGCGGGGCGGTGGTCGCGGATGCGAGTCTGTTCTCGGGGCCGGAGGTGAATCGCGCGTGGGATCCCGACGATCTGCAGTACGGGTACGCGGCGGGGACCAGCGCGCTTTCGCTCGATCAGGGGACGGTCGAGTTTCATCTCGTCCCGGGTGCGCCGGGGGCGCTCGCGCGGATTCGCGTGCTGCCGCCGTCCGACATGGTGCGGGTGAGCGGGTCGGTCGTCACCTCGTACGCGACGCTGCTCACCATTCAGCGCGATCCGGCGCGGAACGCTTTCGCGTTCTCGGGGCGGGTTGCGGTCGGGGCCGAGCAGTCGTTTTGGCGGCCGCTCGTCGATCTGCCCTTGTATGCGGCCGGGGTGGCGCGGGCGATGTTGCGCGAGCGCGGCGTTGCGGTCGAAGGCGGGGTTCGGGTCGGGGTTGCTCCGGTTGCGCCGTACGTGTTGTGGCGGCATCGGTCGCCGGCGTTGCGGGAACTCGTGCATCAGATGATGCTGGAGTCGAACAACCATTTCGCGGAGCAGTTGTTGCGTGCGGTCGGGGCGACGCGCGGCGCGGGGACCGAGGCGAACGGGGCCGCCGTCGAGCGGGCGATTCTCGTTCGGGACGGGGTGCCGGAGGGTGGTTTGCGCATCGTCGACGGGTCGGGGTTGGCGCCGAGCGATCGGGTCGCTCCGCTGACGCTTGCGATGCTGTTGGCGCGCACGGCGGCGCAGCCGATCGGGGCGGTGTTCGTCGGGGCGTTGCCGCGGGTCGGGATCGAAGGGACGGTGCGGCGGCGGCATGTCACCGACGCGCGCGGGTTCGCGCGCGCGAAGAGCGGGCACATCGAGAACGTCAACTCGCTGGTGGGGTTCGTGCAGACGCGGCGGCATGGGCGGGTCGCATTTGCGATCCTCGTCAACGATCGGCGCGCCGATGACGGGCCGGTGTATGTCGGCGTCGATCGGGCTTTGGATATTCTGGCTCGCAGTTAGCTTTTCGGGCGTTGGGGTGGAGGCGGGCGGCGGACGTCGCGGTGTCGGGGACGCTCCCTGCGCGCATCCTGCGCTCCGATCGCTCGGCGCAGCGTCGCTCCCGCGCATCCTGCGCTCCGCTCCGCTGCGACGCCCCGACACCGCGACGTCCGCCGCCCGCCTCTCGGCACGATGGTCGCGTGAGAAATGTCACCCTGAGCTTGTCGAAGGGTGAGCCGGAGAGAGTCGCGCCGTAGGGGACGTATCGGTGATCCCGAATTGGCGCGGATCGTGCTCACTGCCCTCGATCCTGATGTGCTCGCTCGCGTCCTCGCTCGGGGACTTCGCTATGGCGGCGATTTCGCCGACGTGTTCTTCGAGAACCGGCTGACGCAGACGTTTCGCTTGCAAGACGGGCGCATTCAGGAGGCGTCCTCGACCGTGCTTCGCGGAGCGGGCGTTCGGGTGGTCGTCGGACAGCGGGCGGGGTATGCGTACTCGGACGATCTCGACGAAGCTGCATTGCTTCGGGCGGCGGAAGCCGCTTCGTTGATCGCTCGGGATGGGCGCGAGCGTACGGTTGCGGTGGAGCTTGCTGCCGCTTCCGCGCCTTCGTTGTACGAAGAGCATGCGGATGAGCCGGCGGATTCCGGGCGGTATGTCGAGTTGCTTGCGCGGGCGGATGTGGCGGCGCGGGCGTTTGATTCGCGGGTCGTTTCGGTGAATGCGTTCGTCACCGATGAGTTGCAATACGTGCAGATCGCTTCGAGTGATGGGCGGGTCGTTACGGATCGGCGGCCGTTGGTGGCGCTCGGGGTGCAGGTCGTTGCGCGGGAAGGTTCGCAGCGCGAGAACGGTTATTTGGGGGATGGCGGGCGGACCAGCGTCGATGTGTTTCACGTCAAGACGCCGGAGGCGATTGCTCGGGAGTCGGCGCGGATTGCGACGACCAAGCTTGGGGCGCGTGAGGCGCCGGCCGGAGAGATGCCGGTCGTTATTGGGGCGGGTGGTGGTGGCGTTTTGTTGCAT
>DATHLL010000675.1:0-8958 GCA_035488195.1 Candidatus Elarobacter sp.
ATCGTGATGGTCGTGTTCTACGTCGCGATCCCGGCGTGCGTCGTCGAGCGCCTCTCGCCCAGCCAGAGCCTCTCACGCAGCTCGCAGCTCACCTCCGGCTATCGCTGGCAAATCTTCGGCGCCGCGTTCCTGGTCTTCATCGCGGCGTTCCTCGTCGAGATCGTCATCGCCGCACTGCTGGAACACCCCGCGACGCTGGTCGCGTTCGAGGTCGTCACCTTCCTCTGGACGGCGCTCGTGAGCGCGTACCAGGCGGTGCTGGTCACGATCATCTACCACGACCTGCGCGTCGCGAAGGAAGGGATCGACATCGAGCAGCTCGCGTCCGTCTTCGATTAACGCGAGGGCCGCGCGCGCTCGGCGTAGTGCTTGTCGGCGCGCTCGTCGCCGAGGTGCTTGCGCAGCTCGAGGAACTCGCGCTGCGCCGCGTAGAAGTCGCGCAGGAACACGTAGGCGTCGCGCGGCGCGACCGGCTCCGGCCGGCGGATCTTGCGCCGGATCTTCTCCGCGATCTCGACCAGCAGCGGCTGCGGCGCGAACGCGTCGGAGCGGCGCAGCACGTCCTCGAGCACCTGCAGCTCGAGGATCCCGTAGCGCTCGAGCATCTCGGTGGTGAACGTGAACGTCCGCCGGTCGGCGACGAGCTCCTCGAGCAGGACCGTCTTCGGATCGGCGATCACCATCGTCCCGCCGATCAGGTCGCCCGCCCGCAGCCGGTCGCGGTTGCAGAGCGGAAGCGCGCTCGTGAGCAGCAGCCACGCGGCGACCGGGACGATCTCCCACGGCGCGAGCACCCAGCTCTCCGAGCCCACCACCATCCCGAGCGGGAAGAACGTCTCGACCTCGCGGGTCAGGTTGCGCGCGACGACGGCACCCGCGCTCAACGCGCCGCCGTGGCGGTCGATCACGCGCAGCCCGATCGCGCGCTTCCCCGGCGTGACGCCCGCCCAGCCCAGCTCGAACGCGACGAAGTACGCGTTGCGGACGAGGAACGCGAGGAAGACGAACGCACCGGCCCCGCCGCCGGCGCCGACCCAGGCGAGGAAGATCGCCGCGACGAGCAGCAGCCACGCGGCGACGCTGGTGATCCCGAAGTCGATCGCAAACGCGACCGCGCGCTCGCCGAGACTCGGAACCTCCACGTGCAACGGGACGCCGTCCGGCGTGACGAGCGTCCTCAGCGCTCCGCCCTCCGGCCGGCGAACGCGAAGTAGGCGCTCCACGCGATCAGGCTGAGCAGCGCGATCGCCAGCCGCGCGTCGGTGCTCTGCACGGCTTGGCGGAAATAGCCCTCGAGGACCGCCGCGACGGCGAGCATCCCGACCGCGCCTACCGCGACCTTTGCCGCCGCCGGGCCGTGGAGCGCGAACGCGTCGGCGCGCGAGGACTCGGTGGGGAACACCAGCAGCTCGCCGAGCCGCAGTCCCGCCGCGGCGAACAGCACGAGTGCGAGCAGCTCGGTCACGCCGTGGATCCCGACCCAGCCCGCGAACTCCAGCCCGAGGCCGCGCCGCACGTGGAGCTCGACGAACGCGCCCAGCGCCATCCCTTGGTAGACGGTCAACAGGATCGCCGGCACGCCGGCCAGCAAGCCGAGCCCGAACGCCAGCAGCGCGATCAGCGTGTTGTGCGAGAACAGCGAGGTCGCCATCGCGCTGAGCGCGTTCTGGGGGACCGGCGCCTCGATCTCGCCCTGCAGCAGCTCCTCGCGGCTGCTCGCCGGCCCGCGGTCGCCGGCGAGTCCGGCGGGGACCAGCGCCTCGAACCAGCGGTGCTCGTCGCCGCTCGTCAGCACGTAGCCGGCGACGATCCCGAGGATCAGCGCGGCCAGCGCGAGCGCGACGTGGACGCGCAGCGCGCGCACGGTGCGCGGGAACGTCTCGGCGAGGAACCGGCGCGGCGCTCCGAGCCGGTCGGCGGGCGGTGCGTAGAACGCGAGGAACGAGCGCAGCGCGAGGCTGTCGAGATACGCGATCAGCGCGCGGTCGAGCGCGATCGCGCGCGCGACCGAGAGCGAGGAGAGCGCCGCCCGGTGCAGCAGCGGGAACGCCTCGAGCTGCTCGGCGGAGAGCGAGCCGATCCCGTCGGTTCGCACCTGCTCGATCAGCGCTTCCAGCTCGAGCCAGCTCTGCTCGCGCTCGCGCCGGAAGCGCACGCTTTGGAACGGCGGCGTCTCGCGGCGGGCGCCGGTCACAGCAGATCCCGCTGCTTGATGAGCAGGTATCGGTTGATCAGCGCGATCGAGAGCCGCGAGGCCGGGACGTCGAGGCAGTGGACGCCGAGCCGCTGCAGCCGCTCCAGCACGATGCGGCGGTCGCGCAGCAGGTCGTGCGCGATCACCGCGCTCGCGACGCCGTGCACGTCTTCGGGCGGCGCAGCGAAGAGATCGGCGAGCAGCGGATCGCGCAGCGCGACGAAGACGACCAGATGCCGGCGCGCCAGCCGTTCGGCGTTCGACACGAGCAGCTCGGCGGTCACCGTGTCGGTGAAGTCGGTGAAGAGGACGATCAGCGTGCGCCGGTCGAGCCGCGCGTACAGCGTGGTGAGACCGAGGGTGAAGTTCGTCTCGTCGGTCGAGTACGCGAGGTCCGCCGAGACGTGCTGGAGGTGGCGGAAGCGCCCGATCCCGCGCGCCGGCGCGATCAGCCGCCCCGGCCGCGCGTCGAAGCTGTAGCTGCCGACGAGATCGCCGCTGCGCAGCGCGAGCCAGCCGAGCAGCAGCCCGGCGTTGATCGAGTGGTCGAGCCGCGCGAGCCCGCCGATCGGCTCGCGCATCAGGTACCCGGTGTCGTACGCGAGCACGACCGGGTGGTTCCGCTCCGCGCGAAACTCCTTCGAGACGAGCTTGCGGTGGCGTGCGGAGTGCTTCCAGTCGACGAACCGCACGTCCATCCCGGGGACGTGCTCGCGCAGCGCCTCGAACTCCGAGCCCTCGCCCTTCTGCGTCTGCGCCTTCACGCCGAGCAGCGCGTCACGCGTCGCCAGCGCGAACGCGGCGCTGCGCGAGGCGTTGATGCTGGGCATCACCTTCGCCCGGCGCGCGACGGCGAACGTGCGCACCTGCTCGACGAATCCGAGCGGCCCTTCCCAGCGCGCCCAGACCGCGTCGACCGCCATGATCCCGCGCCGGCGCGGGACGATCTCGATCGCGGTCCGCTCGGTGCGCCCGTTCACGACGAACCGCTCGCGCGCGAGCGAGGGCTGCGCGTCGCCGCTGACGTCGACCGCGATCTCGAACCGCGCCGGCGGCCGGCGCGCGCCGGTCGCGAGCGCGAGCGTCGCGTGCGAGGGCTCGCCGACGAACGCGGTCTCCGGCAGCGCGACCTCCGCGCGCAGCAGCCGGCCCGGGTACGCGAGCAGCGCGTCGGTGGCGCCGACGACGAGCACCAGCAGCGAGCACTCGAACGCGAACGGCCACAGCGCGGCGTTCACCACGATCAGCGCCCACGGCAGCGGGAGCAGCGCGGCGAAGAGCAGCACGGCGCGCCGCGTCGGCCGGATCATCGCGGCGCGCTCGTCCGTTCGATCGTCTGCCGCAAGATCTGGTCGGCGGTGAGCCCTTCGATCTCCGCCGCGGCGCTGGTGACGACGCGGTGCCGCAGCGCCGGAAGGACGAGCTGCTTCACGTCGTCGGGGATCACGAAGTCGCGCCCGTTCAGCACGGCGAGCGCGCGCGAGGCCGAGGCGAGCATCGTCGCGGCGCGCGGCGAGGCGCCGACCTGCAGGCTCGCGTGCTCGCGCGTCGAGCGCACCAGGTCGACGATGTACTCGACGATCTGATCGTTCAGCGCGACGCGCTCGACCGTCTCGCGGACCGCGCGCAGCCCGTCGGCGTCCGCGATCGCGCGCAGGCCGAACCCCTCGAGCCGCGGCATCGCGGAACGCGTCCCGTGGCGGCGCACGATCTCGAGTTCCTCCTCGCGCGCCGGGTAGTCGACGACGATCTTGAACAGGAACCGGTCGAGCTGCGCCTCGGGGAGCGGATACGTCCCCTGCTGCTCGATCGGGTTCTGCGTCGCGATCACCATGAACGCATCGCCGAGCGGGTAGTCACGCCCGTCGATCGTCACGGCGCGCTCGTTCATCGCCTGCAGCAGCGCGGCTTGCGTCTTGGGCGGGCTGCGGTTGATCTCGTCGGCGAGGAGGAGCTGGGTGAAGATCGCGCCCTTCGTGAGCACGAACTCGTTGGTCTGGAAGTTGAACAGGTTCGTCCCGAGCACGTCGCCGGGCATGAGGTCGGGCGTGAACTGGATGCGCTTGAAGCCGAGCGCGAGCGAGGCCGCGAACGACTGCGTCAGCAGCGTCTTCGCCGTCCCGGGAACGCCCTCGAGCAGAACGTGCCCGCCGACGAGCAGGCTCGTCAGCATCAAGTCGATCGCGTCGTCCTGTCCGACGATCGCCTTGCGGACCTCAGTCTTCAGCGAGGCGGCGGTGCTGCGTACGGCGTCCAGATTCATCGAGGGCGTCTCTCCTCCAAGCGTACATCGCGAGGGCGTCGGTGGTCTCCGGCACCGGCCGGCCGGAATGCTCGAACCAGGTGATCAACTGCGCCTGCGTCAAGCCGCGCGGCGCCTGCAAGCGGAGCGCCGTCTCCCGCAGCACCGCCTCGGCGTAGCGCGCGGCGAGGAACTGCGCGTGATCGGCGAGCGCGAACAGCCGCGCGCCGCTCTCGATCAGCGTGCGCTTCCCGGCCGGAAGCGCCGGCTCGCGCGGCTTGGGCGCGCCGAAGCGCCCCGTGCCCGACCACGCGAGCAGCCCCGCCGCGATCGCGATCTGCGCGGTGACGAGGACGAACGGAAAGCCGAACAGCAGCCGCGTCAACGCGAACGGACGGCTCACGTACCCGTGCACCGCCTCGTCGAAGACGACGCGCCCGCCGCGCTCGCCGAGCAGGCTGCGCACGAGCGCGACCGCGACGGCGGCGTTCGCGCCGCGCACGATGCCGTGGTTCTCGACGAGGTCGGGATCGGCGAGGATCACCAGCCGCCGCCCGTCACGGATCGCCTCCCCGATCAGCACCCCGCCGGGCGCGTCGACGAACGGGTGCAGCGCCGCCGAGCGGACCAGTTGCGGATCGGCGACCGACGGCGCGTCGGCGATCGGCGCGAGCGTCCGCCACGCTCCGCCCGCGTAACCGCGCTCCACCGCCGCCGTGACCTCCGCGTCGTCGAGGACGCGCCGCACCCGTGCGACCGGAACGAACGCGTCCTCGCCGAGATACCACGGGCGCTCGGGATCGGGGCGGCCTTTCCGCTTCGGCAGGATCAGCAGCGCCGCCGGCGCGCGCGCGAGGACGTCGCGCACGTGCGCGCGCGTCCGGTCGTCGTCGTTCGGCTCCGCGATCACGACGAGCGCCGCCGCGTCCCCGCCCGGCGAGGTGCTCTCGCCGGCGGCGACGCCCAGCTTGCGCAGCGTGTGGTAGAACGCCGCGTAGCCGATCGCGGAGCGCGAGAAGATCGTCGGACCCGCCTCGTCGGGACGGTTCTCGCCCGACGTGTCGCGGGTCATCAGATAGAACGAGAACGCGCACGCGAGCGCCGCCGCGGCGAGCCACCCCGCGATCAAGCGCACCGAGAAGAGCGGCGCAGCCTTGGCGCTCACGCGCCCGCTCCGGCGCCGCTGAAGACGCGGAAGCTCGCGCGCACCGCGTCGTAGTCCTCCGCCGCGGCGAGGCGCTGCGCGAACCACGTCTGCTCGACGCGCGCGACCATCGTCCCGAGCGCCTCGTGCTCGGCGTCGCGCAGCTTCGTCATGCGCAGGATCTCGCGGCTGGTCAGCGCGTCGGAGAGCTCGCCGCCGATCCGCCGCCGCAGCACCGCGAGCGCGTCGTCCAAGAGCTGATGGATCGCCTCGGTGTACCGGCCCGCGGCCGCGAGCTCGTCGGCGCCGGCGAGGCTGCGCAGCGGCGTCCCGGCGCGCGCGCCGCGGGTCTCTTCGTCTTCGGTGCGCGCCCGCGCGCGCGCCGCGGCAGCGGCACGCCGCGACGGCAGCGCCTCGGCGAGCGTCGCGAGCACGAAGAGCGCGACGAGCGCGAGCCCGGCCCACACGAAGATGTGCGAGAACGCGCCCGCCGCCGCGGCCGCGCCGCCGGCCGCTGCGCTCCCGCCGGCGCCGACGTCGCTCTCGTCGTGGCGCGCGCGCGGCGCGTCACCCGACTCGCTCGGAAGCGTCTCCTGAACGCCGAGATCGTGTGCGACCGTCGCGGCCGCCGTGCGCGGGTCGTCGGGCGCACCGCTCGCCGCGTCGCAGCGAGCGCCGTGCGCCGCCGCGAGCACGGCGACCGCGAACACGATCACCCGCAGCGCGCGCACGTCAGGGCAACAGCGCGGGCGGCGTCGTGCGCAGCGGGCGCGGCAGCGCGAACGTCGCGGGCGGCAGCGCGTTCGGGAAGCGCCAGTTCACGAAGCCGAGCAGCTCGTGCGCGACGCCGCCCTGGAGGTTCGCCTGCGCGCTCGCGGTGCGTGCGACCCAATAGCGGTTCGCCTTCACGAACGTCACGCTGCCGCGCGCGGCGTGCGGACCGGTGAACGCGACGACTTGCGGGAGGAACGAGACGCCGTCGATCGTGACCTGCGTGAACGTTACGCCCGACGGCTTCCGTTTCGGCACCAGATCGAAGACGTAGTCGACGTGCTTGCCGTCCTTGTGCGGCCCCGCGTACACGAACGCGTACGCCGCCGGCTTCGGCGCGAGCGCCGCGACGGTGTAGCGGTACGGCCGCCCGCGAAAGATGCGCACGACCGGCGTGTGCGTGCGGTTGCCGTTCACGGCGAGCGTCTCGTCGCGCTCGTCGTTCCCGCTGCGGAAGACGCGGTGCGTCTGCTCGAGCGTGCGCGGCCCGGTCTGCTGCACCGTGTACTCGAACGCGAAGACGCGCGGCTCCTTGAGCGCCTTCAGCGCGGCGGAGTAGCGCGCGACGACGGTCTCCGGGGGAAGCGCCGCGACCGTGGCGGCCGCCGGTGCGGCGATCACGCGGGCTGTTTGACGAGCGCGCTCCGGAGCGTCTCGCGCATCGCCTCGAGCGCCGCGTCCGCGCCGGACGGATCCTTTCCGCCGCCTTGCGCCTGCGCCGGCGCGCCGCCGCCTTTGCCGCCGACGAGCGGCGCCGCCGCCTTCACGAGGTTCCCCGCGTGCACGCCGGCTTTCACCGCGTCCTCGCTCGCGCTCGCGAACAGCGACGCGGTCGCGCCGTCGGTGCCGACCAGCGCGACGACGCCGGAGCGCAACCGCGCGCGGATCGCGTTGCCGAGCGTGCGCAGCGCCTCGGCGTTCGCCTCGGGGACGACCGCGGCGACGAGCCGGACGCCGCCGATCTCCTCGGCCCGCTCGGCGTAGCGCGCCGCGTCCGCGGTGGCGAGCTGCGAGCGCACCTCGGCCATCGCCTTCTGCAGACCGCGCACGTCGGTCTGCAGGCGGTCGACGCGCTCGACCAGCTCGTCGGGTTTCGCCGACAGCTTCTCGCCCAGCGTCGCGAGCGTGTCCTGCTGCCGCTCGACGTACGCCTCGGCCGCTTTCCCGACGATCCCTTCGATCCGCCGCACGCCGCTCCCGATCGAGCTCTCGCTGAGCATCACGAACAGCCCGAGCTCGCCGGTCGTGATCGCGTGCGTCCCGCCGCAGAACTCGACCGCCGGCCCGAACCCGACCACGCGCACCTTGTCGCCGTACTTCTCGCCCGCCATCGTGATCGCGCCGGTCTGCTTCGCCTCCTCGATCGGAAGCTCGCGCATCTCCTGGTGGTAGTCGGCGCGGATCAGCTCGTTGACGCGCTGCGTCACCGCGCGCTTCTGCTGCGGCGTGAGCGCGCCGGACGGCGTGCGGAAGTCGAACCGCATCCGGTCGACGCCGACCCACGAGCCGGCCTGCACGACCTCGTCGCCGACGACTTCCTTCAGCGCGCGCTGCAGGAGATGCGCCGAGGTGTGATGGCGGCGGATCTCCTCGCGCCACTCGGGGTAGACGCTGGTGCGCACGCGCTCGCCGGCGGCGATCTCGCCGTTCGTCAGGCGGCCGTGGTGCGCGATCGCCTCGCCGACGTACTGCGTGTCGGTCACCTCGAAGACCGCGCCGCTCTCGGTGGTGATGCGGCCGCGGTCGCCGATCTGGCCGCCCTTCTCGGCGTAGAACGAGGTGCGGTCGAGCAGGATCTGCGCTTCGTCACCGGTCTCGATGCGCTCGACCGGTTTCCCGCCGGCGAGGATCCCGTGGACCGTGCCCTCGGCTTCGAGCCCGCCGTAGCCCTCGAACGCCGACGCGAGCGCGGGCGTCTCTTTCACCGTCACCGCGCCGCGCTTCCGCGCCGCGTCCTCGCGCGCGCGCTCGCGCTGCTCGGTCATCTTCCGCTCGAAGCCGACGCTGTCGACCGCGACGCCGCGCTCGTCCGCGATCTCCTTGGTGAGCTCGACCGGAAACCCGTAGGTGTCGTGCAGAACGAACGCGTCCTCGCCGGTGATCGTCATCGTGCAGTCGGCGATCGCTTCGTCGATCTCCGCTTCGAGAAGCTGCATCCCGCGGTCGAGCGTGCGCAGGAAGTTCGCCTCCTCGGCGCGCAGCGCGCCCTGCACGTCGCCGAGCTTCGCGCGCAGCTCGGGGTACCCGCTCTCCAGCGACGTCACCACCGCGCTCGCGAGCTCGGCGAAGAACTCGCGCGGATACCCGAGCAGCCGTCCGTTGCGGATCGCGCGCCGGATCAGGAAGCGCAGCACGAAGCCGCGCTCGGTGTTCGAGGGGTAGACGCCGTCGGCGATCAGGAACGTCGCGGCGCGCGCGTGGTCGGCGATGATGCGGCGCCGCACGAGCTGTTCGTCCGGCGCGAGCGAGGTCTGCCCGACCGGCGGCTGTGCGGCGATCAGATCGGTGAACAGGTCGGTCTCGTACATCGAGACCTTGCCGTTCGCGACGGCGAGCATCCGCTCGAAGCCGGCGCCGGTGTCGATCGCCTTGCGCGGGAGCTCCGTC
>DATHLL010000676.1:0-5235 GCA_035488195.1 Candidatus Elarobacter sp.
CGTCGCGAGCGCGAGAAGGTTCTCGCGCAGACGCAGCGCGACGAAGCTTAGCACGTACGCGACGAGCGCCGCGACGAACGCACCGGCGATCATCCCGATCCACGGCGTGACGTGCCCGCGCGTCGCGAGGACGGCCGACGTGTACGCGCCGATCCCGACGAACGCCGCCTGCCCGAGCGAGACCTGCCCCGCATATCCCATGAACAGGTTCAGCCCGACGGTGACGAGCGCGTACAGCCCGATCTGGGTCAGAAGTCCGGTATAGTACGAGGGCAGCACCCAGACGAGCGCGGCCACGACGACGAGCAGCAGCAGGCCGATTCGGCCGTACACGAACATCCTTTCCGAGCGGGCAAGAGCACACGCCGCTTCCGAAGCCGAGCCCGGACTACCTTTTCATTCCCTGACACGGTTGCCGAAGAGGTTCACCTGCGGCGCTTCGCTTCCGCGGCCTCCGCCACCGCGTCCATCGCGTCGGCGACACGTGCGCGCTGAGCCGCACCGAGCCCCGCCAGTGCGGCGTCTTCGATCGCGGAGAGCGTGCGGTGGACGGCGGCGGCGGTCGTGCGGCCGGCTCGCGTCGGCGCGACGATGAAGGAACGCCGGTCGTCCGGGTCGCTGCGGCGCTCGATCAGCGCGCGCTGCTCGAGGCGGTCGAGGACGCTCGTCAGCGTAGAGCGGCGGTGGCCGAAGCGCGCGTGCAGCTCCGAGATGCGGGCTTCGCCCGTTTCGTGCAGGTGCGCGAGGATGTGCGCCTCCGCTTGGGTGACGTCGAGCTTCGGATCGGACGCGAGCGCGAGCGCGATCGCGTGCGTCGCGCGATGGATCTTCGGGATCAGCGAGAGCGTCAACGCGCGGGCATCGCGTCGAGCGCCGCTTGCCAGTGCGGCGCCATGTGCGGAAACGTCGTCGCGTAGTCGCGGACGTGCCGGTCGCCCTCGGCGGTCGTCGCCACCAGATCATAGCGCACCACGGCCGCCGAACCGCCCGCCGCGGCGTCGCGCACCGTGATGTGGATCGCCACCACCACGCCGTCCGGCTTGTAGACGGTGTAGGCGATCTCGTGCGCGGCGCGGTCGTAGCGCTGCAGAACCCAGGTCGTCACCGCGCCGCCCGCACCGCGCGTCGTGAACACCGTTCCGTCGGCCAGCGACGTCCGGTCGGCTTCACGCGCGAACTCGGGCGCCCAGCCCTGCGCCCACGCGGCTTCACCGACCGGATCGAACAGGTGCAGCGCCCGATCGGCCGGTGACTTCAGCGTCACCGTGAACGATCCGGAGAACGCCGCACGGTCCTCGGCCTCCGACGCACGGCGCGGCACCGCGAGACACACCACCACGCCGATCAACCCGATTCCGACCCAGAGCGCACGCTTCATCGATCCGACCTCCGATATGGCGAGATCGTATACTACGATTTCGTAATATGTCAAGACGGCCGGAGGGGCACCGACCCTTCGACAGGCTCAGGGTGACACCGCGGCGGCGTTCGCGGAAGAAGTCTCCGAGCTACGTCGTGGTCGGGAAGGTGAACTCCGGGCCGGAGCGGCTTTCGGGCCAGCGCGCGGTGACGGTCTTGAGGCGTGTGTAGAAACGGACGCCTTCGGCGCCGTGGATCGCGTGGTCGCCGAAGAGCGAGCGCTTCCAGCCGCCGAACGAGTGGAACGCCATCGGCACTGGGATCGGGACGTTGATCCCGACCATCCCGATCTGCACGCGGTGCGCAAACGTCCGCGCGGTCCCGCCGTCGCGCGTGAACACCGCGACGCCGTTCCCGAACGGGTGCTCGTTGCAGAGCCGCAGCGCTTCGTCGACGCTCTTGACGCGCACGATGCCGAGCACCGGCCCGAAGATCTCGTCGTGATAGATGCGCATCTCCGGCGTCACGCGGTCGAAGACGCAGCCGCCGAGGAAGAACCCCTCGCCCCAGTGCGGCTCGCGCGACGCGCGGCCGTCGACGACGAGCTGCGCGCCCTCCTCGACGCCGAGATCGACGTACGAGCGCACCTTCGCGTAGTGCTCGCCGGTCACCAGCGGCCCCATCTCGACGCCCTCCATCGTCCCGGGGCCGACGCGCAGCGCGCGCACGCGCTCGCGCAGCCGTTCCACCAGCGCATCCGCCGTCGCATCGCCGACCGCGACCGCGACCGAGACCGCCATGCAGCGCTCGCCGGCCGAGCCGAACGCCGCGCCCATCAGCGCGTCGACCGCCATGTCCATGTCGGCGTCGGGCAGCACGACGAGATGGTTCTTCGCGCCGCCCAGCGCCTGCACGCGCTTGCCGTTCCGCGTCCCCGTCTGGTAGACGTACTCGGCGACCGGCGTCGACCCGACGAAGCTGATCGCCGCGACACCCGGATGCGAGAGCAGCGCGTCCACCGCCTCGCGATCGCCGTTCACCACGTTGAAGACGCCGTCCGGCAGACCCGCTTCGCTCAGCAGCTTCGCGAGCTCGATCGCGGGTGACGGGTCTTTCTCGCTCGGCTTCAGCACGAACGTGTTGCCGCACGCGAGCGCGATCGGAAACATCCACGTCGGCACCATCGCCGGGAAGTTGAACGGCGTGATGCCGGCGCACACGCCGAGCGGCTGGCGCACGGCCCAGCTGTCCACGTCGCGCGCGACGTTCTCCGTCACGTCGCCCTTCAGCAGATGCGGGATCCCGCATGCGAACTCGACGATCTCGAGCCCGCGCTGCACCTCGCCGCGTGCGTCGGCGATCGTCTTGCCGTGTTCCGCGGTGATCAGCGCGGCGAGCCGATCCGTCTCGCGCACGATGAGCTCGCGCAGCCGGAACATGACTGCGGCGCGCCGCAGCGGCGGCGTCTCGGCCCACGCCGGAAGCGCCGCCTGCGCCGCGCGGACGGCGGCGTCTACCTCGGCCGCCGAGGCAAACGCTACGCGGCGTGAGACCTCGCCCGCTGCCGGGTCGTAGACCTCCCCGAACCGCCCCGAGCCGCCCTCGAGGGGGCGTCGGCCGACGGTGCTGCGCGAGATCGTCTGCATACGATCTGGTGCGTCCGGGCCGGGGGAGGAACCTCCCGGGTCCGGGGGGTAGGCTCGCGGACCTTTCCGTTACCGTAGGAGGGCAGCCCGATGGAAGACATCGCGCGCCTTAGGAATGTCGCCATCGTCGGACCGCACCACGCGGGCAAGACGACGCTGGTCGAAGCGCTGCTCGCGCATTGCGGGGCGATCCCGCGCAGGGGATCGGTCCGCGACGGGACGACGGTCACCGACTGCGAGCCCGAAGCGATCGACCATCTCCAATCCGTCTGCTGCGGCTTCGCGCACACGACGTGCGGGCCGGTGGACATGAACCTCGTCGACACGCCGGGATTCGTCGACTTCTTCGAGGAGACGAAGACCGTGCTGACCGCGGTGGACGCCGCGGTGATCGTCATCGACGCCGAACCGGACCGCGTCGCGCAGACCGCCGGAATCGTCGAACACCTGGAGATGCGGAAGACACCGCATCTCTTTTTCGTCAACAAGCTCGACCGGCCGGGCGCGAACTTCGACGCGACGCTCGCCGCGCTGCGCGAAGCGTACGGCCCGCACGTCGTCGCGATGCAGCTCCCGATCGGCGCCGGCCCCACGTTCGAGGGCTACGTCGACCTCGCGCACGCGCACGCGTACGGCGCGGACGGCAAAGAGACCGCGATCGCCGACGGGATGCGCGCGCAGGCCGACGCGCAGCGCACGATCCTGCTCGAAGCGCTCGCCGACTTCGACGACACGCTGATGGAGGAGCTGCTCGACGGCAAAGACCCGTCCGACGAAGAGATCGACCGCGACTTGTGCGAGGACTGCTCGCATGATCAGATCATTCCCGTTCTCGTCGGCAGCGCCGAGAAGGCGATCGGGATCTCCGCGCTGGTCGACGCGGTCGCGAAGCTGTTCCCCTCGCCGGAGACCGAGCCGCGCAAGGACGTCGACGGGCGCCCGGTCGAGGCGAAGCTCACCGGTCCGGTCGTCGCGCAAGTCTGCAAGACGATCGTCCACCCGCAGCAGGGCAAGATCTCCGTCGTGCGCGTCTTCACCGGGACGCTGACGCAGCAGTCGCCGATCGTGAACGCCTCGCGCGGCAACGCGCCGGTCCGCCTCTCCGGGATGGCGCGGTTGTTCGGCAAGAAGCAGGAACCGGTGCAAATGGCGGGTCCGGGCTCGATCGTCGCGCTCGCGCGGCTCGACAACGTCGCGACCGGCGACACGCTCGCCTCGCCGAACGCCGGCGTGCTGATGCCGACGGTCCCGCTCGCCGAGCCGCTCTTCGCGGTCGCGATCGCGCCGGCGCAGCGGCTCGACGAGGCGAAGCTCTCGCAGGCGCTCGGGCGGCTGATCGACGAGGATCCGGCGCTGCGCGTCGCGCGCGCCGAGTTCACCAACGAGCTGCAGCTCCTCGGCAGCGGCGAGACGCACGTCTCGACCGCGACCGAGCGGCTGGCGCGCAAGTTCAACGTCGACGTACGCACGCACCCGCCGCAAATCGCATACCGCGAGACGATCCAAGGCTCGACCGAAGTGCACTCGCGCTACAAGCACCAGACCGGTGGCCACGGCCAGTTCGCCGACGTGAAGCTGCGCTTCGAACCGCGCGAGCGCGGTTCGGGCGTGACGTTCGCCGAGCAAATCGTCGGCGGCGTCGTGCCCAGGCAGTTCTTCCCCGCGGTCGAGAAGGGCGTGCGTGAAGCGCTCGCATCGGGCGGCCTGCACGGCTTCCCGGTGACCGACCTGCACGTCACGCTGTACGACGGCGCGTTCCACGACGTCGACTCGAGCGAAGCGTCGTTCAAGACGGCATCGGGGATGGCGGTGCGCGACGCGCTGCAGAAGCTCGGCACGGTCGTGCTCGAACCGCTGATGCGCGTCGAAACGACCGTTCCCTCGCCGTCGCTCTCCGCCGCCGTCTCGCAGCTCACCGCGAAACGCGGGCAGATCCTCGGCTTCGAGGGCGCGGAAAAAACCGGCTGGGACCGCATCATCGCACACGTCCCGCAGGCGGAACTCTCTCGCTATGCGACCGAGCTGCGCACCGCGACCGCGGGACTTGGCACGTACAGCGCACGCCACGAGCGGTTTGAGATCGCGCCGAACGGCGCGGTCGTTGCGCACGCGTAGCGCCGCCGTGCGCTAGGCAGTTTTGAAGCGGCCGGGCGCGAGAGTCCGGCCGCTTCGATCTGCCCACGAGACCGACGTAGCGATTCGCGAACGCGATTACGTTGCTAGCACCAAC
>DATHLL010000677.1:0-2472 GCA_035488195.1 Candidatus Elarobacter sp.
TCGCGCCGGAGCGCCGCGCGATGCTCGGGCTGTGGACCGCGCACGCGGAGCGGGAGCATGCGCGGCGCGCGCGGCTGTGCGTCTCCGACCGCGTCGACGTCCCGGTCGCCGTCGGGCTGTTCGACGGCATGGTCGTGTTGCCGAGGCACGTGCTCGACGAGTTCGATGCCGGCGACGTCGACCGGTTCGTTTTGCACGAGCTCGCGCATCTCGAGCGGCGTGACGACTGGACGACCGTCGTGCAGCGGCTGATCCAAGTCGTGCTGTGGATCAATCCCGCGGTGCACCTGATCGCGCGGCGGCTCGACCTCGAGCGCGAGATCGCCTGCGACGACCGCGTCGCCGCAGCGACCTCGGACGTGCGCTCGTACGCGGCCGGGCTGACGCGGATGGCGGAATCGACCGCGTGGCCGCATCGCGGGATCGCGGCGCCTGCGATCTTCGTCACCCGGCGGCAGCTCTCGCTGCGTGTCGAGGAGCTGCTCGCGCGGCGCGCTCGTCCGCGCGCGCGCACGGCGTTCGCGCCGGCGCTCGTCGCACTCGTCGCGTCGTTCGGCGCGGCGGCCGCCGCCGCGACGCTGAGCCCGATCGTCTCCGTCGGCGATCGTCCGCTCGACGTGAACGTCGTGAAGAACGCGCGCATCGTGATCTTCCGGCACGACGGCGCCGCGCTGGACTCGACGACCACGCACGTGTTCGTCCTCGACGGCGACGCGGAATCCGCCGCGCGCGCCGGACCGCTCGGCCCTCTCGACGACGCCGCGCTGCGCGCGCTGCGCGACCAGATCGTCCGCCAGCGGCGCGCGACGGCGAGCGTCGAGCGCCAGGTGCAGCAGCAGATCTCCTCTCACCACCGCTAGCGCAGGAGACCACGTGATGGCCGACCCGACTCGGCCGCCGGAACGGCGGTCTGCTTCCCTCATGTCTCGCGCGGCGTGCGCGATGCTCGCGATCGCGCTGATCGCCGGCGGCGCGCTGCCGGCGCGCGCGGCCGGCGAGGCGAGCGACGTCGTCGTCGAGGTGGTCGACGCGGCGACCGGCGCGCCGGTCGCGCTGGCGCGCGTGCTGTTGCAAGGCGAGGCCGCAGCGATCGGGTACACCGACGCGGACGGGCGCGCGAGGTTCGAGTCGGTCGCGACGGGATCGTACCGCGCCGGCGTGAGCAAGCGCGGCTTCGTCGCGGCGCGCTCGCCGCTCTTCGACATCGCCGCGAACCGCACGTCGACGGTGCGCGTGCGCTTGCAGAAGACCGGCGCGCTGAAGCAGATCGGCAGCGTCTCGGTGACGAGCTCGCCGGCGCGCGCCTCGCGCGAGGTCGGGCAGGACGACGCGTTGCGCTATCTCGACGGCTCGCTGCGCGACGCGATCGGGGATCTGCCGGGCGTGACGTCGTCGGGCGACGGCTTCGCGGTCGACGGCAACGACCCGTCGCAGACCGGGACGTCGGTCGACGGCGTCCCGATCCCCGGCGCGGGCGGCGCGCTCGGCGACCGCGGGATCAACGCCGACCTCTTCGGCGGCGCGAGCGTCACCTCGGGCGCCTCGCACGGCGCGCTCGGCGGCTCGGTCAACTTCCGCACGCTGCAGCCGACCCGCTTCCCGCAGCAGCAGGCGACGCTGCAGTACGGCAGCAACGACGCCTCGTCGGCGCTGCTCCTCGCGCGCGGATCGGTGCGCAATCTCGGCTACGTGCTCGAGCACGCGGTGCGCGGGCGCACCAGCCCGTTCACCGGGCTCGACTATCTCGACCAGACCGGCTTCGCGTACCGCCACGACGGCGACCGCACCGATTCGGGCGACCTCGCGAAGCTGCGCTGGGCGCCCTCGCTCGCGCAGTCGCTCACGTTCACCGCGTCGCGAACCGGGGCGGCGTACGGCGTCGTGTGCCCGCAGCTCTCGGGGCTCGTCCCGTGCGGCTACGGACCGGGCGCGTTCGCGAGCTCGCGCGGCGGCTTCATGACGCTCACCGAGAACGCGACGATCGGCTCGACGTCCGTGAGCGCGTCGGCGTTCGCGAACGGGTCGTCGTCGTCGACCGGCGAGCCGGCGCGCGCGCTCGCGGGCGTCCCCGCGCCGCAGAGCTTCACGCTGCACTCGCTCGCGCGCGGCTTCTCGCTGGGCGTGCAGCTCCCGGGCGGCGACCGGCACGACCTCTCGCTCGCCGCGCAGAGCTACGGGCTCACGTTCGGCGGCAGCACGACGACGACGCTCGGAACCGTTCCGCTCGCGCAGACGACGGCGTACCACGGCGTCTCGCTGATCGACCGCTATCACCCGAACGACCGCCTCACCGTGACCGGCCGCGCCGGCTCGAGCGCGAGCAACGGCGCGAGCGCGTTCTCCGCCGGGCTCGACGTGCGCTGGCAGCCGATGCGCTCGCTCGCGTACGATCTCGCCGGTTCGACCGGCGATCTCGGCTCCGGGATCGTGGTGTCGAGCGCGGCGTTTCCGCCGCCGAGCTCGCTGACGTTC
>DATHLL010000678.1:0-2263 GCA_035488195.1 Candidatus Elarobacter sp.
ATCATCGCCGAGGCCGACGCCCGCGCGAAGAACGACGCGATCGCCGAGCACTGCGCCGCCTCGTGGCGCCGCCGCCGCGACGCGCTCCTCGAAGAGCACGCCGCGCTCGTCAGCGGCCCGATCGTCCCCGTCCTGACCTAGCGGCTAGCGATACGCCGCCTGCATCGCGGCGAACCGCGCACGGTCCGCGTGCAGGTCGAGACGGGCGATCGGTGCCTCGGGGAGGCCGGTGCGGTCCTCGAACGTCGGGCGGTCTTCCTTGTAGATGATGCCGAGCGGGATGTCGCCCTCGCGCGTCAGCGCCGCGAACGCGGCGGCGCGGTCGTTCGGCGCGTAGTCCTCGCGGCCGGTGACGTCCTCGACGTTCTCCTTGAACCACGCGTAGGTGTTGATCTTGTTGTAGGTGACGCACGGCGACATCACCTCGACGATCGAGAAGCCGCGGTGCTCGACCCCGGCCTTGATCATCGCGACCAGCTGCTTCGGCTGCGCGGAGAACCCGCGCGCGACGAACGTCGCGCCGGCCGCCAGCGCGAGCGCCAAGCCGTTCAGCGGCGTGTCGGGGTTCCCGTCGGGGCTGACCGAGGCGACGTAGCCCGTCGCGCTGGTCGGTGACGACTGGCCTTTGGTGAGACCGTACGTCTGGTTGTCCATGACGATGTAGGTCATGTCGATGTTGCGGCGCACCGCGTGCACGAAGTGGCCGGCGCCGATCGCGTAGCCGTCGCCGTCGCCGCCCGCCGCGATCACGGTGAGATCGCGGTTCGCCAGCTTGATCGCGGAGGCGACCGGGAGCGCGCGCCCGTGCACGCCGTGGAACGCGTAGCTGTGCAGGTAGCCGGAGATCTTCCCGGAGCAGCCGATCCCCGAGACGAACGCGACGTCCTTCGGCTGCTTGCCGAGTTCCGCCATCGCCTGCTTCAGCGCCGAGAGGACGCCGAAGTCGCCGCAGCCGGGGCACCACCACGACGGCGTCGCGGTGGCGAACTCTTTCGGACTCATCACCGCCATGCTCAGATGACCTCAGCTTTCGTGTCGCCGTGTGCGGCAGTGTCACCCTGAGCGTGTCGAAGGATGAGCCCCGAGGTCTCGAGCACGGCGTCGATGATCTCGATCGGGCGGAACGGCCGCCCGTCGTACTTGCGCACGCCGTGCAGCGCGTCGAGCGGTCCGACGACCGCGCGGATGAGCTGCATGAGCTGTCCGGTGTAGTTGTTCTCGACGACGAAGACGTGCTGCGCGCCGCGCACGAACTCGCGGATGTCGTCCTCGGGGAACGGCCACAACGTGCGGAGCTGCAGGAAGCGCGTCAGCACGCCGCCGGCGGCGAGACGCTGCACCGCCTCCGCGATCGGACCGCGGTTCGCGCCGTAGCCGACGATCGCGATGTCGGCGTCGGCGATCCCGTGCAGCACCGCCTTCGGCAGGTCGTCCCGCATCGAGACGAGCTTGCCCATCCGCTTCTCCATCATGCGGGCGCGGTTGCGCGCGTTCTCGGTGATCACGCCGGCGTCGTTGTGCTCGGAGCCCGGCGCGAGGTGCATCCCGCCCGGGACGCCCGGGATCACGCGCGGCGAGACGCCGTCCTCGGTGAACGCGAAGCGCTTGTACTCGCCGAACGTCACCTCGCCGGAGTCGATCAGCTTGCCGCGGTCGATCGCGACCGCTTCGACGTCGAGCGGCGCCAGCGTCGCCTTGCTCTGGCACAGCGCCTGTTCGGTCAGCACGAACACGGGCACCTGATACTTCTCGGCGAGGTTGAACGCGGTCGTCGCGATCTCGAACGAGTCGTGCACGGTCCCGGGCGCCAGGACGACGCGCGGGATCTCGCCGTGGCCCGAGTAGATCAGGTGGTTGAGATTGCTCTGCTCGGTCTTCGTCGGCATCCCGGTCGACGGCCCCGTTCGCGCGCACTCCACGACGACGACAGGGATCTCGAGCACGCCGGCGAGGCCGATCGCCTCCGTCATCAGCGCCTGCCCGGGACCGGACGTCGCCGTCATCGCGCGCACGCCCGTGAAAGACGCGCCGATCACCATGTTGATCGCGGCGAGTTCGTCTTCGGCTTGCACGGCGATTCCGCCGTAGCGCGGCGCGTATTTCGCCATCCACTCGAGAACGTCGGTCGCGGGCGTAATCGGATAACCCGCCATGAAGCGGCAGCCCGCGGCCAGCGCGCCGTAGCCGATCGCGTCGTTGCCCATCATGATCAACCGGTCGCCGTCCGCGCTTGCTTTCAACCCGTACCCGCTCGGCCATTCCG
>DATHLL010000679.1:0-3512 GCA_035488195.1 Candidatus Elarobacter sp.
CCGCTGCGCGCGGCGGCGCTCGCGCTCGCGGCCGAGCGCGTCGAGCCGGACGGCGGGATCGCCTGCGGCCCGGCCGCCGACCCGTTCTTCGACCGCTACCATTCGACGCTGCTGTGGGCGTACGTGAGCCTCGCGTTCTACGGCCCCGAACCGGAGGAGGAGAAGCCGCCGTGCTGACGAGCGCCGAGACTGCCCGTCTCCCCGAGGAGTGCGCGCGCGCGTCCGCGTGGCTGCGCGTCATGCACGACCGCTCGGCGGCGCTGCGCGTCCCGCCGAAGATCGTGCTGCTGATCGCGCTCGGCGCCGCGATCTGCGACCGCCTCGCCGCGAGCGCGGCCTCGCGCGCGCTCGCGAACGCCGCCGCCGAACGGCTCTGCGCACGGCTCGAAGAGGACGCTTCGGCGCCGGGCTGGCGCGACTGCGACCCGCTCGCGCTCGCGGTCGCGTACGCGCTCGCGCCGGCGGAGACGCGCGGCGAGCGCGCGCGCGGCGCGCTGCGCGCGCTCGGTGCGGCGCTGCCCGCCGGCGGCGATCCGGTCCTCGCCGGCGATGCGCTCTGCGAGCTGGCGCTGTGCGGCGGCGCCGAGGCGGTCGCGGCGCTGTGCGAGCGGATTGACGCGTTCGGGATACTGAGCGCCGCGCACGACGATCTGCGATTCGCCGGCGCGGCGCTCACCGCGCGCGCGTTCGCGTCGTTCCGTTCCGCGGCCGCGTTCGAGCTCGGCGCGAAGGTGCTGCGCGTCGTCGCGAGCCGCGGGCTCGATCCGATGGGCGCCGCGGAGGGCGTGCGGCTGCTGCGGATGCAGCAGCGCGTCGACGGCTCGTTCGGCGATCTGCCGCCGCGCTCGCCGCAAGCCGGCGACATCACGTTCGCGTTCCACCTCCCGCGCACGGCCGCGAGTCTGTGGGTGATCCACGACGCGCTCGCGCCCGTCTCGCTCGTGCGCGCCGCGGCCGCGGTGCGAGCGGCATGAGCGCGGTTCGCCGCGCGCTCGCGGCATGCGGCGCGCTCGCGCTCGCGCTCCCCGGTGCGCCGGCCCGCGCGCAGTCGCCGGCGTACGAGCGGGCGCCGGAGGCGATGCGCCGGATCCTCGACGCCGCGCCAGCGCCCGAAGTCTACGGCTACGCGAACGGCGCCGGGATCTCGCTGGTGTGGCCCGAGCGCGTGTCGAGCATCGCGCTGCAGTCGCGCCCGTCGCTGCGATTGGCCGGGCTGCGGATCGACCCGCGCAGCAACGCGCTGCGCCGCGCGCCCACGTTCAGCCGGATCGCGCTCCAGCGGATCGACGCCGCCGCGCCGTTCTTCGCGCTCGCCTCGACGCCGGCGCGGCGGCTCGCGCTGCTGCGCGTGAACGCGCGCGGCACCCGCGCCGCGATCGAGCTGATCGGGGACGACGGCGTGCGGCTGATGATCGCCGATCTCGGCACGCGGCGCACCGCGGTCGTCCCCGGTCTGCGCCTGAACCCGGTGCTCGCCGAGCCGTTCACCTGGATGCCGGACGGCGCGCACCTGCTCGTCCACGCCGCGCTCGGCGGCGCGCCGCCGGTCCGCGCCTCCGTGCCGAGCGGGCCGGTCGTCGAAGAGTCGAGCGGCGGCGCGGCGCCGGAGCGCACGCATCAGGACCTGCTGCGCGACGCCGGCGACGAAGCGGCGTTCGAGCACTACGCCGCGAGCCGCCTCGCGTACGTCGACGCGGCCACGCTGCGGGTCGCCGCGTTCGGCCCGTCCGCGCCGATCGAACAGGTTCGCGTCGCCCCGGACGGGCGGTATCTGCTGATCGACGTGCTGCACCGCCCGTACCGCCACGACGTCTCCGCCGCGGGATTCCCGCGCCGCACCGAGATTCGCGACGCGCGCGGCGCGCTCGTCCGCGTGCTGGCCGACAACGGCGGAACCGGCGCTCTGCCCGGCGGCGCCGTCGCCGACGGACCGCGCAACGTGAAATGGCGGCCGAACGAGCCGGCGACGCTCGACTGGCTCGACGCGCTCGACGGCGGCGCGCCGTTCGCGATGTTCCAGGCGCGCGACGCGATCGAGTCGCTCGCGGCGCCGTTCCGCGGCGCGCCGCGGGAAGTCGTGCGCTCGGAGAAGCGCTTGATGACGATCGTGCGCGTCGACGGATCGCCGGTCGAGCTCGTCGCCGACTACGATCCCGCCACGCGCGAGCGCACGACGTACGCGCTCGACGCGAGCGCCCCGCGCGCGGCGCTGCGCCCGCTGTGGACGCACCGCGACGGCAGCCGGTACGACGATCCCGGGCTCTTCGCGAGCAAACGGACCGCGAACGGCGAGGTCGTCGCGTACCAAGCCGGCGGCGCCGTGTTCCTGTTCGGCGAGGGGATCGCGCGCGAGGGCTCGCGGCCGTTCGTCGACCGGCTCGACCTGCGGACGCTGGAGCGGAGACGGATCTTCCGCTCCGAGCTGCAGCCGCTCGAGACGCCGGTCGCGGTGCTGGACGCGCAGGGCGCGCGGCTGGTCCTCGCGCGCAGCTCGCGCACCGAGCCGATGAACGTCGTCGTGCGCGACGGCGCGCGCGAGCGCGCGCTGACCGCGTTCGCCGATCCCGCGCCCGAGCTGCGCGGGATCGTCCGGCGCTTCGTGAGCTACAAGCGCTCCGACGGCGTCGACTGCTCGTTCACGCTCTACCTTCCGCCGGGCTATCGCGAAGGGACGAAGCTGCCGACGCTGCTGTGGGCCTACCCGCGCGAGTACGCGAACGCCGGGCTCGCCGGCCAGATCAGCGACGACGCGCAGTCGCTGTGGACGCCGCGCGGATTCGCGCCGCTGATGGCGCTCGCCGGCTACGCCGTCCTCGACGACGTCGCGACCCCGGTCGTCGGCGACCCGCGCACCGCGAACGACAATTACCTGCGGCAGGTGACCGACGACGCCGAATCGGCGATCCGCGAAGCGGTCGCGCTCGGCGTGACCGATCCCGACCGCGTCGCGGTCGGCGGCTACAGCTACGGTGCGGCGATGGCGGCGAACCTGCTCGCGCACACGCAGCTGTTCCGCGCCGGGATCGCGATGAGCGGCGCCTACAACCGCACCCTCACGCCGTTCGGCTTCCAGAACGAGACGCGCACGTACTGGCAGGCGCCGCAGGCGTACGCGAGCCTCTCCGCGTTCGACGCCGCCGACCGCATCGCCGATCCGCTGCTGCTGATCCACGGTGCGGACGACGACAACGACGGAACGTTCCCGATGCAGTCCGAGCGGATGTTCGCGGCGCTGCGCGGGAACGGCCGGGTGGCGCGCCTCGTGATGCTCCCGCACGAAGAGCACGAGTACGCCGCGCGCGAGTCGCTCGAGACCGTCGTCGCCGAGATGGTGAACTGGCTCGACCGCTTCGTCAAGGCCGCGAAACCGCGCCCGAGCTGACCGCACCCGCTCCAAGGAGATTCGCATGCGAACGCTTCCAGCGCTCACGCTCACGCTGCTCGCCGCGGCGGCCGTTCCGGGCGGTGCCGCCGCGCAAGGCGCGGTGCCGGCGCTGGAGGCGCGCGTGGTG
>DATHLL010000680.1:0-10169 GCA_035488195.1 Candidatus Elarobacter sp.
GGATGAATGCGGTAAAACCGTTCGTCTCATCCTGCAGCGTTCGCAGCACGTCGAGATGCTCGATGCGTTCAGCGTGCGTCTCGATCGACCCGAACATCATCGTCGCGGTCGTCGGCATCCCGAGCAATTGCGCCTCGCGCATCACGCCGATCCAGCCGTCGGGGACGATCTTGCGCGCGCTGATCCGCTTGCGCACGCGCTCGACCAGGATCTCGGCGCCGGCGCCCGGGAGCGACTTCATCCCGGCCGCCTTCAGGCGCGTCAGCACCTCGCGCACCGGCAGCTCTTCGATCTTCGCCAGCCCCGCGATCTCGGAGACCGAGAGCGAATGGATGTCGACATTCGGGAACTCCGCGGCGACGCGCCGGAACAATTGCTCGAACCACTCGATCCGAAGCTCGGGGTTCACGCCGCCCTGGATCATGATCTGCGTCGCGCCCTGGTCGGCCGCGTAGCGCACGCGCTCCAGCACGGTGTCGTGCGACATCGTGTAGCCTTCGCGGTGGTGCTCGGGCCGGAAGAACGCGCAGAACGTGCAGTGCACGTTGCAGACGTTGGTGTAGTTGATCGTCGTGTCGACGACGTAGGTCACGTCGTTCGTCGGGTAGAGCGCCATGCGGCGCGCGTGCGCGGCCGCGCCGAGCTCGTGCAGCGGCGCCTCGCGGTACAGGCGCACGCCTTCGTCGAAGGTGAGGCGCCCGCCGGCGGCGGCGCGGTCGAGGACGTCAGCGAGCGGCACGGGCGGTCTCCTCGTCGTCACGACCGGCGCCGGCGGCGCGCGGCATGAACAGCGTCGAGAAGCGCTCGAGACCCTGCTCGGCGCGCTCGTCGATCCGGTACGAGAGGCGCGTGAAGTAGTCTTCGTAGAGCGCGCGGTGATACGGCTTCGCGCGCACCGCGGCGTCGATCACCGCGTCGCGGTGCGAGGCGCCCCAGGCGCGCGCGTCGACCAGCGCCTGCGCGAGCGCCGCGACCTCGGCCGGGCGTTCGGCGAGCGCTTCGCGCCGCACCGCCCAGACGGCGAAGACGAACGGCAGACCGGTCCACGCGCGCCACGCTTCGCCGAGATCGTGCACTTGCGCCGGCGGCAGCTCGGCGCGGACCGCGAGCGCGTCGTCGCCGATCACCAGCGCCGGACGCCCCTCGCGCGCCGCCGCAAGCGCGTCGTCGACGACCTCGTAGCGCGGATGGACGTCCCGAAAGCCGCTCAGCAGCGCGGCGAGCAGCGCGCGGCCCGAGGCCGAGTGCGACGTCACCGCGATCGTCGCGTCGCCGAGCAGCGCCGGCGGTTTCGGCGAGACGAACAGCACCGTGCGCACCGGCCCGTCGGCCGCGATGCACAGGTCGGCGAGCCGCACGAAACGGTCGGTGTTGGCGAGGTAGTGCGCGGCGCTGATCGCGCCCGCGTCGAGCCGGCCCTCGGACATCGCCGCGTTGAGCTGGGTCGGCACCGCCGGGTGCACCTCGACGTCGCGCGTCACCGCGCCGGCGTCGAACGCCGTCTCGACCGGCGCGACGTTCACGTACGCGATCCGCCCGTACCGCAGCAGGCTTCGCGCTTCGCGCGAACCCTCTCCCGAGACTGCGTCTCGGTCCGAAAAAGGAAGTTTAGACAACGGCGAGCTCGCGATCCGGAATGCCGTCTTCAGGCTTCCAGTCGTGGGGAAACGTCTGGTACGTCGAGTTGCGGCGCACCGGCACGTAGCCCGCGGCTTCGATCAGGCGGCGGAACTCGCGGTCATCGACGTACTGCCCCGACTGCGTCCCGGCGCTGTGGTAGATCATCTCCTCGTCGGTCGAGCCGTGCGTCCCGTCCATGTCGTCGGCGCCGAACTCAAGCGCGAGCTGGCAGATCTTCAGCCCTTGGATCATCCAGTACGCCTTGATGTGGTCGAAGTTGTCGAGCATCAGGCGCGCGACGGCGAACATCCGGATGTCGTCGAGCCCGGAGGTCCAGCCGTGGTGCGAGAGCGCGTTGCCGTCGGGATGGAACGCCAGCGGGATGAACGCGTTGAAGCCGGGCGAGCGGCGCTGCGACTCGCGCAGCATGATCAGATGCTCGAGCCGTTCCTCGAGCGTCTCGATCGTCCCGTAGAGCATCGTCGCGTTCGAGGCGACGCCGTGGCGGTGCAGCGTCTCGTGGATCTCGAGCCAGTGCGCGGCGTCGACCTTGTTCGGGCAGACCTCCTTGCGGAAGCGCTCGCTGAACACTTCGGCGCCGCCGCCGTTGACGTTGTCGAGCCCCGCCTCGCGCAGCCGGCCGCAGATCTCGTCGTACGAGAGCCGGTGGCGGCGCGCCATGTAGTCGATCTCGGCCGCGGTGAAGAGCGAGAGCTGCACGTGCGGGAGCAGCTCCTTGAAGCGGCGCATCAGCGGGAGCCAGTAGTCCAGCGAGAGCTGGCGCGGGTCGTGGCCGCCGACGATGTGGATCTGGTTGAAGTTCGTCCCGGTCTCGAGCGCCTTCGCGACGACCTCGTCGGCCGACATGCGGACCTTGTCCGCGTCCTTCTCGCCGCGCGCGAACGAGCAGAACGCGCAGTTCGCGTAGCAGACGTTCGTCGAGTTGATGTAGCGGTTCAGGACGTAGTAGACGTTCTTGCCGCTCTTCCGCTCTTTGGCGGTCTTGGCGAGCCGGCCGAGCGTGTGGAGATCGGGCGTCCGAAAGAGCGCCAGCCCGTCCTGGAGGTCGAGCGAGGCTCCGGCTTCGAGCTTCTCCTCGATCGCCGTCAGGGCAGGGTCGGTGGTGCGCACGGACATCGTATTCGAGTATCGGACGCGGAGACCGGCTTCCGCGATGACAAAAAAGGGAGGGCGGCCCCTCGAGGCCGCCCTCCCCGGTTCACCTACCGGACGTTACTGGTAGGAGACGAGCACCGGTGCGGACACCGTGATGTTCGTGTTGGCCGGCAGCGGAGGATTCTGCGACGTGTTCCCAGGCGGAGCATCGCCGACGATGTCCCAGTTCGCCGCGACGGTGTAGGTCAGGATGGCGTCGTTGTTCGTGCCGTCGGCGTTTGCCGGATGGAAATCCGCGCCTGGCAGCGTGAACGTACCGCCTGCCGTACCCGCGTTGAACGAGTAGAAGGTCAGCGCCCCGCTGGCGCCGTTGATGTCGACCACGTAGAGCACCTGCGAGGTCGTCCCCGCCGGTGCCGGCGCGACGACGAAGTTCACCGCCGATCCGGTCCCGTTACCACCGGGTTCCGCGAGGACGGGCGGCGCCTCGTTCGGCAACGGCGCCGCCGACGCGAGCGTCGACGTCGCGTTGAAGACCGCCGAGTTCTGCCCGGCGTTCGGGCCGGGGACCGTGAGGTTGAGCGTGTACGCGCCCACCACCGGCGTGACGCCGAACATCACGAACCCGGAGTCGTATCCCGCGAAGCCGGCCGGATAGCCGGCGTTGGGGTTATGGAAGTCCGGCGTGGCCGGAGGTCCGAGCACGAAGGGCAGCTTCGAGGCCGTGGCCGCGAGCAGCGGCTGACCGTAGATGTCGAGCAGCCCGCCGAGGCCGAGACTGGCCGACCCGAACCAGCCGAACGCACGCCCACTCGGATTCCCGGGGTAGTACGCCGTGCCGGCCGTCGTCGAGTTCGCCGGCGCGAAGCCGTACGCGAACGCGCCGCCGGTCTGGTTGAACGTGGTGACCACCGCCGCGGTGCCGGGCTGCGTCGGCGGCGTCCCGCTGATGTGGTTCGTGCCGTTGTCCGAGCACGGGACCGTCGCCGCCCCGACCGCCGCACCGTTCGACGCCGCGGGGCATCCCGCGACGACGAAGCCGGCCGGCCCGGTGATCGTCGGGGTGTTGTACAGCGTCGCCGACAAGCCGTTCGGCTGGCGGAACGTCACCACCGTGTTCAGGTACGTGGACCCGTGGAAGTTCGCCGTTCCGACGCTGAACTGCAGCGACGACTGCTGCTGCACGTTCACCGACTGGGACGGAGGCTCGATAGCCGATTGTCCGCTCGAGCACGCTGCGAGGATCGCGATCCCCGCAGCGGCGCCGAGTGATCTATAAAGTACGCGCACGCGTCCTCCTAGAGGTTGACCTGGTAGTACAGTTCGACCGTACGCGGTGTGCCGAAGGGCGCGAGCCGGTATGCCTGATTCCCGCGTTGCTGGGTGTAGTTGTACAGCCCGTAGATCGCGGGGTTCACCGAGTTCGCCAGCGACGTGTAGCCGCTGTACGGACCCGCGATACCGGTCGCGATCGGCTGGTAGCGGGTGTTGAAGGTCGGGGTGCTGTAGAGCTGGTTGAACACGTTGAACATGAGCAGGCCGATCGTCCCCGCCCGCGGGTTCTTGGGCGAGGTGTACTCGACGGTCAGCTGCACCGGCGTGAACCGTGCGGCGCTCAGGATACCGCCCGCAGCGTTCGCATCCGCCGTGCCCCGGGTCGCGTCGATGTTCGGCTTGAACACCGTCCCCGGATTACGCGGATCGACGTAGCGGTCGGCGCCCCCTGCGCCGTTGAGCTGCGACGAGTTGGTCACGTTGGTGTTCGGCAGGTTGTACGGCGTGCCGTTCACCGTGTTCGCGGTGATCAAACCGGGGCTGATCGGATAGCCGTGGTTGTAGTAGACCACCGGGTTGATGCGCCAGCCGGTGTGCGTGCGCTCTTGCAGCGCGAGCGCGCCGACGAACGGCGAGAGGTAACCGACGCGGTACAGGTTCCCGAGCTGGAGCGACGCCGGCGGAACCGAGGGGAAGAAGTCCTCGTTCGGCGAGGTCGGAACGACGTTCGAGAACTCGTTCTGGTACGTCAGCGAGAGCGAGCCCGAGAGACCGTATGCCGCCTCCTTCGTCAGGAGGAACTCGGTGCCCATGATCTGGCTCTTGCCGAGGTTCGAGGCGATCGACGGCCCGAGGACCGGGTTGCCGTTCGGGTCGAGGACGGGGACGCCGTTGTGCACGAGCGGCTGCGAAGTGAGCGCGAACTGGTTGTACGACTTGTTGTAGAACGGCGTGACCTTCACCGACAGCTGGTGCGGGAAGAGATGCGAATACGAGAAGTCGAAGTTGTTGAACGTCACCGGCTTCAGCGGCGTGATCGGGATCCCCAGAAGCGTCTGGTTCTCCCAGTACAGCTGATCCGCGTAGTTCGCGCACGGCACCTGGAGGAGCGCGACTTGTCCGCCGATCTGAGGCGCAACGCTGCAGAACTGCGCCGTCGTGCCCGTGATCGGGTCACGTGACGGGATGTTCTTGAAGGCGTTGTACGCCGTCGGCTGACCGCTGGTGTCCACCTGCGAGATCGGCGAGAACTGGACCGAACGCCCGTAGCTGAAGCGGAAGGCGTCGTTCCGGGTCGCCTGCCACGAAACGGCGGCGCGAGGCTCGACGACCCGCGGTTTCGAGGTCTGCTGGTCGTAGTTGAACTGGAACGCGGTCGGCGCGCCGGTCACCGGATCCGTCCCGCTGAACGAGGTCGGCGCGCACGTCTGGATGTTGCACCCCGGCTTCAGCCAGTTCGCCGCGTCGAGCCGCAGCCCGACGTCGAACTTGAGGCGGTCCGTCGGCGAGAACGTGTCCTTGACGTAGAGCGCCCAGTCCTGGCGCTGCACCTGGGCCGACTCGTCGGAGTACGGCAGCTGGACCGCGAGCGGGAGCGGCCCGGCCGGGCACACCTGCAGCGGCGCGGTCGGGTTGCACTGCGCGGACGAGATCCGGTACGGCGTCATGTAGTTGGTGATGTAACCGCACGACGCGGGCCCGTTCCCGATGATCGCCTGGTAGAACGCCGGGCAGTTCGCCTGAGAGTAGAAGTCCGCGGCCTCGACCGAGTTGGTCGCTCCGCCGAACTCGAACAGCGCGGTCGTCGCCGACCGCTGGGTGTAGACCGGATGCAGGAAGTCGTACCGGCCGCCGAACCCGACGAGGTTCTTCGAGCCGACCTGCAGCGTCCCGTCGAACGCGACGCCGGTGCGGAGACCGCCCTGCAGCGAGTTCTGATCGCCGAACAGGACCGTGTTCGTCTGGTTGTACGGGATGTCGAAGAGATCGACGCTGTTCACCCGGTAGAACTTCGCCGTCAAGAAGAGCGAGGAGCTCGGCGCCAGCGAGTACTGGAGCTTGAACGTCTCGTTCGGCTGGTTGTAGTTGAAGATGTTGCGCTGATTGTTGGCGCCCCCGACGGTGTCGCCGAGGAAGCGCTGGCCGGGCGTGAACGGCATGACGGCCTGGATCTGGCTCGGCGTCAGGCTGAAACCGTTCGCAGGGAACTGCGAGAGCGCGAGCGCGTCCGTGTCCTTGTACGGAAGCCCTTGCGGTCCGACGCCGTAGCCCAGGTGCGCATCGAACTGAACGTTGTCCATGAAGAACTGGATCGACTGGTTGTTGTCTCTCCCGAACTTGTACACGAAGTTGTTCGTGACGTCGTTCGACCATTCGTAGCTCGTGCCCGTGAAGTAGCGCGCGATCAGCAGCGGGTCGGCCCCGCTGGCGCCGTAGTGCCCGGAGTCGCGGCCGAAGTCGACCGCCGCGTAGTCGGAGTAGCGCCCGTTCGGAGTCGCCCAGCCGTACTCGGCGCGCAACTCGTGGGCGAACCGGCCGAAGCGCGTGTTCGCTTCGATCTGCCCGAACGCCGGGCTCGTGCCGCGCTTCGCGACGACGTTGATCGCGCCGGTCCCGGCGTTCCCGATCGAAGCGTCGCCGGCGCCCGGCTGCACCTGGAAGTTCGACGCGCCGTTGAGGATCAGCGAGTTGACGAACTGGTGCGTGAAGGCGTCGGTGTAGTCGATCCCCTCGTACTGGAAGCCTTCCTCGTACTCGCGGCCGCCGCGGAGAACCGGGTAGCCGCTCGAGTCGAACGAGGCGCCGGGGATCGACGCCAGCAGGTTGGACTCGCTGGTGCCGCCCTGCTTGCCGAGGGTGGTCGAGATCTGCTGGGTGTTGACGTTGTACTGGTCGACGGTTTGGGTCGGCTGGTACGCGCCGGAGGTGCTACGCGATTGCGTGCGGCCGATGCGCTGCAGCGACTGGTTCAGGGCCGTGCTCGCGTTCGCGATCTGGCCCTGGACGACGGTGACGCCGGTCAGCGTGAACGTCTCGTATCCCGTGCGGGAGAACGTGACGTTGTACGTGTCCGGCGTGACGCCGCTCATGGTGAAGAACCCGTTTGGATCGGTCGTCGCGGTGTACCGTCCGGACGCGGCCGTCGCGGTCACCTGCACGCCGGCCAGTTTCGTATTTCCCTGGCTGGCGGTGATGGTGCCCTGGATCGTCCCGGTGGTGACCTGCGCGAAGGCCGACGGCATGCTGCACAGCACGAACGCCAGAACGAGCGCAGCCGCCATCGCGGTGCGCAGTCCGGCATAGGTGCGGTGCGTGAGCTCGTTGAGCAAACGCACTACCTCGTTAGGTGTGGGTGATGGCAACCTTAATGGCTGCTGGGACCACCGGTGCTTTCCGCCGCCTCCAATCTCCTCCTAATACTGTCAGAAGACGGCACATCGAGGGCACTTCAGGCCGAAAGGCATTGTGCGCCACCGCTCAAAACACGGGGCGCGGTACCGATGACCGCCGCCCCGAGCCCGACCGAGCTGGACGCCGCCGCCGGCCTCCGGCCCCCCGCGCGGACGTTCGCGGCCGACGTCTGGCGGCGGTTCCGGCGCGCCCCGGGCGCGCTGGCGGGAGCCGCGGTCGTCGCGCTCATCGTCCTGGCCGCCGTCCTGGCGCCGGCGATCGCCGGGAGCGATCCGCTGGCGCAGAACCTCGCCCAGGGCGCGCAGCCGCCCTCGGCCGCGCACTGGATGGGGACCGACAAGCTGGGCCGCGACGTCTTCGCCCGGATCGTCCACGGCGCGCGGATCTCGATGACGATCGGCTTCGTCGCGGTCGGCCTGGCGATCACGGCCGGGACGCTGATCGGGCTGGTCGCGGGCTACGCCGGGAGGCGGGCCGACACGGCGCTGATGGGCGCGATGGACGTCATGCTGGCGTTCCCTTCGATCATCCTCGCCATCGGGATCACGACGATCCTGGGCCCCTCGATCACGAACCTGATGCTCGCGGTCGGGATCGTCTACGTACCTCAATACGCGCGGCTGGCGCGCTCCTCGGTCCTGGCCGTCAAGGAGCACGAGTACGTGGAGGCCGCGCGGGCGCTGGGGGCGGGCGCGCCCGCGATCCTGGCGCGGCACGTCCTGCCGAACATCCTGGCGCCGCTGCTCGTCCAGGCGACGCTCGGGATCGCGACCGCCGAACTCGAGGCGGCCGGGCTCTCCTATCTCGGGCTCGGCGCGCGCCCGCCGGCGCCCGAATGGGGCGCGATGCTGAACGACGCGCGCGACTACTGGCTCGCGGCGCCGTGGGCGCTGATCTTCCCCGGCCTTTCGATCACCGTGTTGGTCCTCGGCTTCAACCTGCTCGGCGACGGCCTGCGCGACGCGCTCGACCCGCGCCAGCGCTGACCCGGCGCGACTTGCGCCGGGGCATACTTTGTGTTACAAAGCACGAAACGCTCGTTCTTTGTGAGGCAAAGTATTGTGCTCAGCGTCCGTTACCTGATCGGGATCTCCCTGGTGCTGCTCGCCGCGACGTTCGGGTGGTTCGTCCTGGCCGGGACGATCGGGCTGCGGACCGCGCAGTCCGACACGGCGCAGCGCGAAGCGCTCGCCGGGCTCTGGGGCGGCGCTCAGGAGCAGCGGCAACCGGCGTTCACGGCGGTCGTGCCGAACGGGGCGAGCCACTGGCGGACCGAGGACCTCGCCGTCTGGTCCTCGCGCATCGACGTCGCGCTGGCGCTCGACCTGCGGCGCAAGGGTCTGCTCTGGTACAACACCTACGGCGTCGACTTCTCCGGGACGTACCGCATCCCGAACGAGGGCCGTTCGCAGCAGCTCGCCTTGACGCTGCCGGCCGACGGCGCGACGTACGACGGCGTCGCCGTCTTCGTCGACGGCCGGCAGGTCGACGCGACCAGCGGCGGCGGGAGGCTCTGCGCGACGCTCCCGGCCGGGCGCGGGAAGACGCGCGAGGTCACGGTGCGCTACCGCTCGCGCGGGCTCGGGACCTGGCGCTACGCGTTCGGGGAGGGGGTCACGACCGTGCGCGACCTCTCGCTGCGGATGCGCACGAACTTCGCGGCGATCGATTTCCCGCCGCACACGCTGGCGCCGACCGCCGAGCGGCGGACCGCCGGCGGCTGGGATCTGCGCTGGGAGTACCGCCAGCTCGTCACCGGTGCCGGGATCGGGATGGCGTTCCCCTCGCCGCTCCAGCCCGGGCCGCTCGCCGAGCGGATCACGTTCTGGGCGCCGCTCTCGCTCGGGTTCTACGTCTTCGTCATGCTGGTGATCACCGCGCTGCGGCGGATCGAGCTGCACCCGGTGAACTACTTCTTCCTCGCCTGCGCGTTCTTCGCGTTCCACCTGCTCTTCGCGTACACGATCGACCGCATCCCGGTCGAGTGGGCGTTCGTGCTGTGCGCGGCCGTCTCGATGGCGCTCACCGTCTCGTACCTGCGGCTCGCCGTCGGGCTGCGCTTCGCGGCGGTCGAGGCGGCCGCGGCGCAGTTCTTCTACCAGATCCTCTTCTCGCTCGCGCTCTTCGACGAAGGCTTCAGCGGGCTCTCGATCACGATCGGCGCGATCGCGACGCTGTTCGTCATGATGCAGCTCACCGGCCGGATCCGCTGGTCGGAGCGCTTCGGCGCTCGCGTTCCCGCGGCCGGAACGACGGCCTAAAGGGTCGCCCAGACGTCGAGCTTCGTCTTGACCTTCGCGATGACGGCGTCGGTGAAGTCGGTCGTCGAGGCGTGGCCGCCGAGATCGCTGGTCGCGGTCCCTTCGCGGACGGTCTCGAGGACCGACTCGTAGATCGCGCGCGAGGCGCTGGCGGCGCGCTTGTCGTCGACGAACGAGAGCAGCGCGGCGACGGCGAGGATCATCGCCATCGGGTTCGCGACGTTCTTGCCGAACAGCCGCGGCGCGGTGCCGTGCGGCGCCTCGGTCATCACCACGTCCGGCTTGCCGCCGGCCGTGAACGACATCAGCGTCGACTCGGCGCCGGCGATCGAGCCGAAGAGCTGCATCACCAGATCCGAGAGGCAGTCGCCGTCGCGGTTGAGCGAGGGCACCACCATCGGATCGCCGGCCGACGAGATCAGGAGCGCGTAGGTGGCGTCGATGAGCTGCGGCTCATAGGTGACGTCGGGATAGCGCGCGGCCGCT
>DATHLL010000681.1:0-4138 GCA_035488195.1 Candidatus Elarobacter sp.
TCGGCAAGCGGCTCGGCGACAAGCGCAAGACGCCTGTCGAGGCGCTCGAAGGCGAGCTCTCGATCGAGGACATCATCGCCGACACCGACGTCGTCGTCACCGCGACGGTAGGCGGCTACATCAAGCGCGTCTCCGTCGACACGTTCCGCGCGCAGAACCGCGGGGGGCGCGGCGTGATCGGGATCGCCAACCTCAAGAAGGAAGACGTCGTCCGCAACTTCTTCACGGCGACGACGCACCAGTACGTCCTGTTCTTCACCAACAAGGGCCGCGCGTTCCGGTTGCGCGCGTACGAGATCCCCGACTCGACGCGCCAAGCCCGCGGCACCGCGCTGGTGAACCTGCTGCAGCTCCCGCCGGGCGAGGTCGTCACCGCGGTCTTCCCGGTGCGGCAGTTCGACACGCAGGAGTTCCTGGTGATGGTGACGCGCCGCGGCGTCATCAAGAAGACCAAGCTCGAAGAGTTCGCGAACGTGCGCCGCAACGGGCTGATCGCGATCGGGCTCGATGAAGGCGACGAGCTGCTCGCGGTCGACCTGAGCAGCGGCGACCGCGACGTGCTGCTCGCGACGCACGACGGGATGGCCGTCCACTTCAGCGAGAAGGACGTCCGCCCGATGGGACGCCCGGCACGCGGCGTGAAAGCGATCACGCTCGCGCCGGGCGACGAGGTCGTCGCGATGGACATCGTCGAGGACGACCGCACCGAAGTGCTGATCGTCACCTCGCAGGCGTACGGAAAGCGCACGCCGATCGAGGACTACCGCCACACCTCGCGCGGCGGCAAAGGCGTGAAGGCGTTCGCGAAGGAGAAAGAGATCGGCTACGTGGTCGACCAGATCCTCGTCTCGCCCGAGGACGAGCTCTTGATGATCACCAGCGGCAACCAGGTGATCCGCATCCCGGTCGGCCAGATCCGCCGCGCGGGCCGTTCGACGAAGGGCGTGCGGCTGCAGCGTCTCGCCGAAGGCGACGAGGTCATCGCGATCGCGAACCTCGGCCAGCAGTCGAAGCGCGTCGCCGACATCACCGGCGAGGAGCCGCCGAAGGCCTAAGCTACTTCGCGTCCGGGGGGAGCGCTTCGACCTCGTCGCCGAGGTGCGGCGCGCTCCTCCCGACGATCGCGGCGATGACGAACCGCCGCGAGATCTCCACGACGACCAGCTCGACCGGATCCGCGTACGGCTTGCCGTTGCGGTCGGCGTACGCGCGCAGGACCTGGTTCTGCGCGAACGCGCCGGTGTTGTCGATGAAGACGTCGTTGCCTTCGACGCTCACGACGCGCGCGATGCGCGCGGGGTGCGCGCTCGGCGCGGCGCCGGCGGACGCGGCCGGCGCGGCGGACGCGACGGGGACGGGCGTCGCGAACACCAGCGGGTCGTGCGCGAGCGCGGTGCGGATCGCGCTCTCCCAGGCACGCTCCGCGAGCGCGTCGTCCTCGCCGCGCGGCACCTGGCGCAGCGGCTCGCTCTCGACGCGGACGATCTTCGGCGGCGCGACCGCGCCGGTGCCGCAGTTGCGGACGGTGAAGCGCGCGACGCCGTAGAGCCGGTCGTTCTCCTGCGCGAGCCCCGGCAGCCGCATCGCGCGGTCGAACGTCGCGAGGACCGCGTACTGCGCGTGCGCCGCGCGGCAGCGCGCCTCGTCGGGGAGGGCGGTGCCGTCCTCGGCGGTGACGCCGCGCGCGCCGAGGTACTCGGTCGCGAGCCGGCGCCACACCGCGGCGGGCATCGTCCGCTGCGCGCCGTCGCCGACGTCGGTCACCAGCAGCACGGGACCGGGCACGGCGGCGGAGCCGAGCAGCAACGCGGCGGCGAGCGGAAGCAGGCGCACGCCGAGGGCTTCCGTCCCGAAACCGTCGCTCCTACGGTGGGGTCCGAGGAGTCGGAGGTACGAACCCACTGCTATGAGCGCTCTCCCCGACGTCACCGAAAGCACCTTTCAGACCCAGGTGCTCGGCTCCGACAAACCCGTCCTGGTCGATTTCTGGGCCCCGTGGTGCGGCCCGTGCCGCATGCTCTCCCCCGTCGTGGAGAAGGTCGCCGGCCGGCTCGGCGACCGCGTGACGTTCCTGAAGCTGAACACCGACGAGAACCCGTCCGTGACCGGCCAGTACCAGGTCGCCGGGATCCCCGCGCTGATCCTCTTCAAGGGCGGCCGGGCCGTCGACCGCATCGTCGGGTTCGTGCCGGAGCAGACCATCGTCCAGATGCTCGACAAGCATCTGGCCGCGGCGTCCTGATCGCTGTCTGACCGGGGCGCGGCCGCCGTGCTGCGCGGCCTCCCGGCCGTCCATCGCGTCCTCGACGAACCGCGCGTTGCGCGGTTCGTCGCGCTTCTCGGCGCGCCGACCGTGAAACAGCACGTCGCGCGCGCGCTCGACGCGGCGCGCGCGGAAGCCGCGCACGGTGACGGCGCACGGCAACGCGATCCGCAAAGCGTCGCTGCGGCCGTCGTCGCGGACGTCGTAGAACGGCTCGCCGCCGAGTCGCGCCGCGGCCTGACCGGGGTGCTGAACGGCACCGGGATCCTGCTGCACACGAACCTCGGCCGCGCGCCGCTCGCGCGCGAAGCGCTCGACGCGATCGCGGAGACGGCCGGCGGCGCCTCCAACGTCGAGTTCGACCTCGACGCGGGTACGCGCGGCTCGCGCTACGACCGGCTCGGCGCGCTGCTGCGCGCGGCGACCGGCGCGGAAGCGTCGCTCGTGGTGAACAACTGCGCCGCGGCGGTGCTGCTCGTCCTCGACACGTTCGCGCGCGCGCCGGACGGCTCGGCGCGCGAGGTCGTCGTCGCGCGCAACCAGCTCGTCGAGATCGGCGGCGGCTTCCGGCTCCCCGCCGTGCTCGCGCGCAGCGGCGCGGCGCTGGTCGAGGTCGGTGCGACGAACAAGGTCCGCCTCGACGACTACGCGCGCGCGCTCACGCCGCGCACCGCGCTGCTGCTGCGCGCGCACCCGTCGAACTTCCGCATCGAAGGGTTCACCGAGGACGTCTCCGGCGCCGAGCTGGTCGCGCTCGGGCGCCGCGCCGGCATCCCGGTCCTCGAAGACCTCGGCAGCGGCGCGCTCGCCGACCTGCGCGCGTACGGGCTCCCGCCCGAGCGCACGGTGCAGGAGGCGGTCGCCGACGGGATCGACCTGATCGCGTTCTCCGGCGACAAGCTGCTCGGCGGCCCGCAAGCGGGGATCGTCGTCGGCCGCGCCGCCGCGGTCCAGCGTCTCCGCGCGAACCCGCTGCTGCGCGCGCTGCGCGTCGGCACGCCGACGCTCGCCGCGCTCGGCGCGACGCTGCGCCTCCATCTCGACCCGGCCGCGCGCGAGACGATCCCGTTCTACCGCATGCTCGCGTGCTCGCTCGAGACGCTGCGCGCGCGCGCCGGCGCGATCCGCACGCGCCTCGATGCGCTCGATCTCCGCGCGGAGGAGGTGGAGGGCTACGCCGGGGGCGGGACGCTCCCGCTCAGCGCGCTGCCCTCGGTCGCGCTGGCGTGGCGACCGGGCGCTCGCGACGTCGACGCTGCCGCGGCGCGGCTCCGCCGGGGCACACCGCCGGTCGTCGCGCGCGTCGACGGCGAGCGCGTGCTGATCGACCTGCGCACGATCCCGCCCGAGCGCGACGGCGAGCTGGCGGCGGCACTCGAAGCGGCGCGCTAGATGCACGTCGTCGGCACCGCAGGTCACGTCGACCACGGCAAGTCGGCGCTGGTGCGCGCGCTCACCGGCACCGATCCCGACCGCTGGATCGAAGAGCAGCTGCGCGGGATGACGCTCGACCTCGGCTTTGCGCACCTGCGCTTCGACGACGGCGTCGAAGCCGGGATCGTCGACGTCCCCGGACACGAACGGTTTCTGCACAACATGCTCGCGGGCGCGGCGGGGATGGAGCTGCTGCTCCTGGTCGTCGCCGCGAACGAAGGGGTGCGGCCGCAGACGCGCGAGCATCTGGCGATTCTGGATTTCCTGCGCGTGCAGCGCACGCTGCTCGTGCTGACCAAGCGCGATCTCGTCGATGCGGATGAGCTCGCGCTGCGCACGGAAGAGGTGCGCGATGCCGTGCGCGGCACCGTTGCCGGCGACGCACCTGCGATCGCCGTGTCGACCGTCACGGGCGAAGGGCTCGACGCGTTGCGCGCGGTT
>DATHLL010000682.1:0-3762 GCA_035488195.1 Candidatus Elarobacter sp.
GCGAAAGACGTGGAGCCGGTCGGAGTCGTACGCGAAGAGCCGCCGCAGCGATGCGGCCTCGACGGCTGGCGCCGGGACGTCGTCGATCTTGAGCTCACCCCGTTCCGGGAGCAAAAAGCCCGCCAGCAGCATCGCCAGCGTGCTCTTCCCGCTTCCGCTCTTGCCGAGGATCGCGATCTTCTCGCCACGGCGAACGTGCAGCGTGCAGTCGGCGAGCGCGCGCGTTCCGTTCGCATAGGTGTACTGCACGGCGTCGAGCGCGATCATCTCGCCGCGCGGGCGCAGCTCTCCCGAGGGCCGTTCCGCAGCGCCGAGCAGCGCGCTGATGCGCCCGAGCGCGGCGCGCACGGTCGCGGCCTGGAACTGCGACGAGGCGAGCGCCGCCACCGAACCGTGCACCATGTTCTGATACGTGATGAACGCGACCAGCACGCCGAGCGAGACGGCTCCGGTCTCGACGAACGACACGCCGATCAGCACGACCACCAGCGAGCCGACCGCACCGGCGATCAGCATCGCGAGCGTCTGCAGCGAGTAGACGTCTCGCACGGAGACAGACGCTCGCCGCACTTCGGCGGCCGCGGCATCGAAGTCGGCGCGGTCGCGGACCGCCTCGGGGAACGCGCGGGCACGCAGCACTCCGCCGACGGAGTAGTTGCTCAGGACGATCTCGGTGAGCCGGTCGCGCGCGGCGTTCGCATCGTCGGCGAGCCGTGTGTTCTGCGTCGAGAGCACGCGCTGGAGCCAGAACCACGGCGCGGTGAGCGCCGCCGCGATCAGCGCGAGGCGCCAGTTGAGCGCCGCCATCGTCACGAACGCGATGACGAGGTTTCCGTACGCCGAGAGCGACGGGAAGAACGCGTTCTGCAGCGCGTTCACGAGCGATTCGACGTCGCCGTTCACCTGGTTGTGGATCTCGCCCTCGGAGTGCGAGAGCAGATAGCCGATATCGACGACCGCCAGCTTTCGGCCGACGAGCCGGCGGATCTCGAGCCCGAACGCGGTGAGGAACGACGCTTCGAACCGCCGTGCCGCGTACCACGAGCCGGCCATCACGATCGTCACCACGCCGAGCGCGACCGCCGCGATGCGCGCCTCCGGATACCGCCCGCGCGCGAGCGTATCGACCACCGCGCCGGAGAGGACCGGAAAGCCAAGCGAGAGCACGGCCGACGCGAGCGTTGCAAGCGCCGTCGCGATGAACATCGGTCGCGCCGAGCCGGCGAGCGCGAGCAGACGGCGGAGCTCCCTCACGGGCAGGTCCTCACGCCGCGAGCGGCGCCTTCGCCCGATGCGCGCACCAGATACGAGCGGTACGCGTGCCACTGCACGCGCGTCGCCGACGCTTCGCCGGCACCGATCAGCCCGAACCGGTTGAAATGCAAATGCGCGAGATCGCGGAGGATGCGCGCATGCGCGCGCGGGCCGTCGGTTCGCGCCGCGAGCCGCTCCGCCAGCCCGTCGCCGCGATTGGTCGCGCGCACGACGACCGCGTCGAGCGTTCGCTTCCAGCCACGCTCCTCGGCCGCGAGCGGTTTCCGCTCGGCCGTCATCACATCGACCCAGCTCGCGAGCGTGTCGCGGTCCGTTCCCGCGACTACGAGCTCGTGGAACGTGGTCAGCGCTCCGAGGACGCGATCGCCCTTCGTGAGCCCCGCGCGCAGCCCCGACGCGGCCGCGGCCGAGCTCGCGGCGAACACGTCTTCGACGACCGGCATCGCGGTCAGCCCGCCGTAGCGCTCGGTCTCGGGCTGATAGGTCGCGAGATCGAACGTTCCGATCTCGTCGCCGGCGATCAGTTCGCGCGAGAAGCGCGCGATCTCGTGCAGCGCGCGCTCCGGCTCGGCGCAATCGAGCCGGACGCGCAGATGATAGCGTGGCCAGTGATACCGGACGAAATGCCAGCTACGCACGAGCTGGGTCTGCTCGAGACGGTCGCGCAGGCCGAGCGCGCGCAGCGCGAGCCGGTCGCCGTCCTCTTCGGTTCCGTACCAGCGCACGTATGCCCAGCGCGAGCCGGGCGCGAAGGCGGGGCGCGGCGATGGCGGGATCATCTCCGGAGGACGCAACTCGGGACGGTTCACGAACGCCGCCCTCGTCCGCGCTGACACGACGAGCTCGGCGACGTGCGATCCCTCCTCCGAGCGCAGCCAGCGGTCGCCTGACGCCGGGATCGTCTCTCGAACGATCACGCGCGCGCAGCGGCGCGTCGTGTCGAGAAACACCGCGCGCCCGAGAGGGCTGCCTGCGTCGAGCGGGATCGCCTGCTCGGCGAGGGCGGGATCCAGCACCGTGATCTCGTCGGGGATGTTCCACTGCTCACGCGCGCGGTCGAACGCGGCGAGCCGCGCGGCGTCGTCCCACGCGAGTTCCTGCGGGTATCCCCACGTCGCCGGTGACAGCACCGCTTGGCCGAACATCAGGCGAGGGAGCATTGGCAACGAGGCGAGCGATCCCCACGAAAGCGGTGCGATCAGCCGCGCGCCGTCGCTCGCGACCGCGTGCAGGAAGCGCGCCAGCCGCGGGCCGTACGCGTCGGTGCGATACATGTTCGTCTGCACCGGGACGACGAAGCGGTCCAACTCTTCCGACCACAGCGCCATGCGCGCGTCGCGCAGCGTGACGTACACTTGGTCGAGATCGAGCGCGCTCGGGCCGGGGACGCCGTGACAGGCGAACGTGCGCGCCGCGGCACTCCCGCGCGTCAGCACGTTGGCGTGGGCCGGGACGAACGGCGTGAACGTGATCTCGACCGCGTCGTCACCGTGCGGGACGGCGGCGTGGAACGATGCGATCCTCGCGCCGAGGTCGGGGACGACGTGATCGAACCTGGCCGCGCTGGCGCCGGCGCGCATCGCCCCCGCCAACCGCGCCGGCGCAACCGCGAAGTCGCCCGATTCGAGCGCCTCCCGCGAGGATGCGAGCACGTGGAACGCGATCTCGAACGTCGGCGGCAGACGAACCGGAGCTGAGAAAAGGAGCGCGTCGAGCTGCCGGCGCGAGAGCGCGCACACGGTTTGGCGATCGGCAATCGCTTCCCCGGCGATCGCGGCGAGAACCGAGTCGCGGCGGCGCGCGGCCTCGCCGTCCGCCGCCGGCGCGGCGGAGGCCGAGGCGCGCCATGTCGCCGGCGGGTCGAACTCGTCGACGAAGCGCCGGAGTGGCACGAGCCGTTCGGTCCCTTCGTACCGCTCGTAGAAGAAATCGCGATACGGCGCGGCAGCCGACGACGGTTCCGCGAGAGCGAGCAACACGGACGCCATCGTATGCGCAGCGCCGAGCACGTCCGCGCCGAGCGTCCCCGTGAACCGCACGGCGGTGTCGACTTGGATCGGCGAGCGCGCGCTCGGTGCGACCGCGCGCAGCGCCTCGACCGCCGAGTGGTACGCATTCGTCGAAGGCGCGCGGTCGGCGGCGTGCAGGACTTCGGTGGCGCGAACGACCTCGCCGGCAAGGGCCGGGCACACCGCTTCCAGCGTTCGCAGTACGGCGGCGCCGGGCTCGTTCAGCGGGTCGCCGTCGTGATCGGCGGCGAGCGCGCCCGCCGCGAGGAGGCGGCGCGCGGCCGCTCGGGCGGACTCCACCGTCGTCTGCGACGCTGCGGCGGCGCGCTCGCTCAAGACCGCGAGCGGCAACCCGCCGGCAGCCAGTTGCACGAGCGCGGCGGCCGGCGCCGTCGCCTTGAACGAGGCGATCGCGAACGGCTCGGTGCCGCGCGGCGTCGGATGCTCGAAATAATAGCGGGCGCCGCGCCGGTGGAGC
>DATHLL010000683.1:0-6757 GCA_035488195.1 Candidatus Elarobacter sp.
CGCGAGGATCACGCCGCGCGACTCGGGATCCGGCTGCGCGATGTGGAACGCGTCGGCCGACTGCCCGTAGCCGAGCACCTCGGCGTAGATCTTCGCGCCGCGCGCGAGCGCGTGCTCGCGGTCCTCGAAGATCATGATCCCCGCGCCTTCGCCGAGGACGAAGCCGTCGCGGTCCTTGTCGAACGGGCGCGAGGCTTTCTCCGGCTCGTCGTTGCGCGTCGACATCGCCTTCATCGACGAGAAGCCGCCCATCGCGGTCGGGATCACCGCGGCTTCGCTCCCGCCGGTGACGACCGCGACCGCTTCGCCGAGGACGATCTTGTCGAAGGCGACGCAGAACGCGTCGTTCGCGCTCGCGCACGCCGACGAGAGCGCAAAGACCGGGCCGCGCAGCCCGTAGTTCATCGAGATCTGCGCCGAGGCGGCGTTCCCCATCAGCATCGGGACGAAGAACGGCGAGATGCGGTCCCACGACTGCTTCGGCCCGACCTCGAAGGTCGTGTTCTCGATCGTGATGATCCCGCCGATCCCGGTCGCGACGATCGCGCCGGTGTTCTCGCGGACCGCCGGGTCCTCGGGAAAGTTCGCGTCCGCCATCGCCTCGCGCGCCGCGGCGAGCGCCATCTGCGCGTAACGGTCCATCCGCCGCGCCTCGCGCCGGCCGAACAGGGCGTCCGGGTCGAAGCCCTTGACCTGCGCGGAGATCCGCGTCGGCAGCTTCCCGGCGTCGAACGCCGTGGTCGGGCCGGCCCCGCTGCGGCCCGCGATCAGCCCTTCCCAGAACTCCTGGTAGGTGTTGCCGAGCGGCGTGATCGCGCCCAGCCCCGTGATGACGACGCGGCGTTGCTCCAAAACACGATCGGGTTCGGAGACGCGAAGAACGCCCCTCCCGCGCGCGGCCGCTTGGCCGCTACGCGGCGCTCCGGAGGTAGTCCAGCGCGAACACCGGCTTCCAGACGCCGCCGCCCGTGTCGGCCAGCAGCGTCCAGTGGTAGGCGTCGTTCGAGCGGCGCGCGACGTCGACGCGGAAATTCGCCGGGCCCGGCTTGCCGATCACCGCGCCGTCGCTCGTGAACGTCATCGACCACACCTCGCCGTTCAGGGTGACCGGGCCCTGGACGATTACACCGCGCGGGTCGGTGTACCACATCGTGAGGTGCTTCGCGGCGGCGTCGTAGAACAGCGCCCCGGCGTAGCCGTTCGCGATCGAGCCGTCCGGCCGGACGAACGCCGTGGTGAACCGGATGACGCCGTTCGGCGCGACGTCGTAGCGGGTCTCGATCAGCTTCATCCCGCCCGGCAGCGCGCTCAGGTCGGCACGCCACGCCCCGCCCGCGAGCCAGGCGAACGGGGCGAGTTCCGGCGCGAGCGGCATCGTCGCGGGCGGCGCCGAGCGCGCCGGCGCGGGCGCGATCAGTCCCGCAAGGACGAGTGCCGCCGCGAGCGCGCGGACCAGGAAGGCTGCTCGGGCCGCGAGAGAGTGCTGCATCCCCGACGCTTGGTTGGCTGCGGCGCCGGGGCCTCTCCGCCGAGTGACAAAGGGCTGCCGCACGGAGTACAACGGGATATGACCCGCTTTCCGGCCGGACCTTCGCCCTTCGTCGCGGCCCGCAGCTTGGCGACGTCGGGGACGATGGCGCGGCTGCCGGGCTTCCTGGCGCGGGTCGCCGCCGAGCACGGGCCGGTCGCGTCGTGGCGGATGCCGCGGGCGCGGTTCTGGTTCCTCGACGACCCGGCGGCGATCGAGCAGCTCCTGATCGCGAACGGCTACGACGTCATCAAGGGGCGCGGGCTGCGGCGGATGCGGCGGCTCCTCGGCCACGGGCTGCTCACCAGCGACGAGCCGCTCCATCTGAAGCAGCGGCGGCTGGTGCAGCCGGCGTTCCACCGCGAGCGGGTCGCCGGCTACGCGGCGACGATGGTCGAGGCGGCGCGCGAGGCCGCCGAGCGGCTCGAGGACGGCGAGGTCGTCGCGGTCGACGCGCTGATGAACCGGCTCGCGCTGCGGATCGCGGCCGCGACGCTGTTCTCGGCCGACGTGGACGACGACGCCGACGCGATCGGCCGGGCGGTCACCGCGTCGATGGCCCTCTTCCCGCAGAGCCTGAGCCCCTGGGGCGAGCTGCTCGACCTGATGTCGTGGCACCCGGCGACGCGCCGCTTCCGCGCGGCGCGCGGCGCGCTCGACGCGGTGATCTACCGGATGATCGAGGAGCGCCGCCGCGACGGGCGCGACCGCGGCGACCTGCTCTCGATCCTGCTCTCCGTCCGCGACGAGGACGGCCGGCCGATGCCGGTCGAGCTGGTCCGCGACGAGGCGCTCACGCTGCTCCTCGCCGGCCACGAGACGACCGCGAACGCGCTCGCCTGGACCTGGGACGCGCTCGCGCGCCGCCCGGAGGCCGAGGAGCGCCTCCACGCTGAGCTCGACGAGGTTCTCGGCGACCGCGACCCCGAGCCGGCCGACTACCCGCGGCTGCCGTTCGCGCGCGACGTCGTCGCCGAGGCGATGCGCCTGCGCCCGCCGGCGTGGATCCTCGGCCGGCGCGTGATCCGGCCGATTCGGCTCGGCGACTGGGACGTCCCAGCCGGCTCGGTGGTCCTGGTCTCGCAGCTCGTCACCCACCGGAACCCGCGCTTCTGGCGCGAGCCGGACGCCTTCCGCCCCGAGCGCTGGTCGAACGGCGAGACCGCTGCCTTGCCGCGCTTCGCCTACTTCCCGTTCGGCGGCGGCAACCGGGTCTGCATCGGCGAGAGCTTCGCCTGGACCGAGGCCGTCCTCGTCCTCGCCACGCTGGCCCGCCGCCTCCGCTTCGTGGCAACCGACCCCGCCGAGGTCCCCCTCGAGCCGCTCGTCACCCTGCGCCCGGGGCGGCCCGTCCGGATGCGGGTCGCGCTTCGGGCGGCTTCCGAGCCGGCGCGCTTTTCGCTCGGACGGACTTGACCGCGAACGCATGTTCGGGTATGCTCTTATCGAGCCCGGCCGGTGTTGACTGCGTCAACTAGCCCTCCGGGTTTCTTCTTTTCCGGTCATCCCCGCGCGCGGACGGAATTGCCACACGCTGAAGCAGTTAGGGGCAGTGCGGGTGATGTTCGCGGCGAGGGTCGGAACGCCGTACGCTCTCGCGATACGGTCTGCGACGGCTCGCTTCTCAGCGTCGATGCGGGACAGAACCGGGAGCTTGTGGTGATACATCACGCCGCCGAGCAAGATGTCGACGAGCTGCAGGAGGTTGCTCGACCGCGAGTCGGCCATCGCGACGTTCGCGCCCTTGATGCGCAGCGCCCGAACGAGCTCGCGTTCAAAATATCTCGGATGCGCTCTGGGTTTTTGGTAGTTGTCCGCGACGACGATGGCGCGTTCGCCGGGTCGTTGCCGCCCGATCGTGTGCCGCAGCAGGACGATCGAATACGTGATCAGCGCATCCCACGTGCTACCGCACGCGGCGATCGGGTCGACGCCCGGCGTTCGCTTGTCGACCACGAACGCGCGAAAATAGCCGTCCGTCCGGCTGACGAAATAGTCGACGAGCTGCTCGTAGAACGGGCGCGTTCCGGTCGTGATCGCGCTGAACTTAAACTCGATGCCGCTGCGCGGGGTTCGCCGCCCCCTCGCGCCGTCTCTGCGACGAAGGTGTCCAGCAGCCGGTTGATGTCGTCGTTCCACACGCCCACATCGGCGATCTTGAGCATGCCGGTCCCGAAGAACGGCTCCGTCGGCGAGTGGGGCGGCACGCCCGCCTCGTCGGTGAAGACGAACGGGAACTCGCCCGACGGTGGTCCGGCAACCGGCTGCGGCATCTAGGGTTGTCATGCCCGCCGGGCTTCTGGTATAGTTCTCCGGCTATGTTCCGGTTCGACCTCCAGCTTTTCGCGTCCAAGAAGGGTGCGGGCTCCACGCGCAACGGGCGCGACTCGAACGCCCAGCGGCTCGGCGTGAAGCGCTTCGGCGGCGAGCTGGTCATCCCGGGCAACATCATCGTCCGCCAGCGCGGGACCAAGTTCCACCCCGGCCAGGGCGTCATGATCGGCCGCGACCACACGATCTTCGCGGTCGTCGAGGGCCACGTCACGTTCACGAGCTCGAGGAACCGGAAGCACGTCAACGTCGTCCCCGCCGCTGTCTGAGCCGGCCTTCGGAGCGACCGCCGAAAGAGCCGTGAAGACGGCTCTTTTTGCTTTGCGGCCGTAACGTGCAGTTCATCGACGAGGCGACGATCGGGATCGCCGCCGGGAACGGCGGCGACGGCATCGTCGCCTGGCGCCGCGAGAAGTACGTCCCGAAGGGCGGACCGGCCGGCGGTGACGGCGGGCGCGGCGGCGACGTCGTCCTGCTCGCCGACCCCGAGCTCGGGACGCTGGTCGACTTCCGGTTCAAGAAGCAGTTCGGCGCCGAGTCCGGCAAGCCGGGGTCCAGCTCGAACAAGTCCGGGAAGGCCGGCGACGATCTGGTGATCCGGGTCCCGGTCGGGACGCTCGTGACCCGCACCGAGCTCGATCCCGAGGGGAACCGCGGGCACGCGCGCCTCTTCGCCGACATGAGCGAGCCGTTCGAGCGCGTCCGGGTGGCGAAGGGCGGGCGCGGCGGGCTCGGCAACCAGCACTTCGCGACCGCCGCGCGCCAAGCGCCGCGCTTCGCGGAGAAGGGCGCGCCCGGCGAGCGCTGCGAGCTGCGCCTCGAGCTCAAGCTGCTCGCCGACGCCGGATTGATCGGGCTGCCGAACGCCGGGAAGTCGACGCTGCTCTCGGTCGTCAGCGCGGCGCGGCCGAAGATCGCCGACTACCCGTTCACGACGCTCGAGCCGCAGCTCGGCGTCGTGCGCGTCGCCGACTTCGAGTCGTTCGTGATGGTCGACGTGCCGGGGCTGATCGAAGGTGCGCACGAAGGCGCCGGCCTCGGCGACCGGTTCCTGCGCCACGTCGAGCGGACGCGCGTGCTCGTCCATCTCATCGCCGGCGACAAGCCGCCGGACGACGTGCTCGCCGACAAGGAGACGATCGAGCACGAGCTGCGCGCGTGGAACGCGGCGCTGCTCGACCGGCCGGTGATCGTCGTCGTCACGAAGCTCGATCTGCCGGAGGCGCGCGAGACGTTCGAGGCGCTGCGCGAGCGGATACCGGGGCTGCGCGGGATCTCCGCCGCGACCGGCGAGGGCGTGCGCGAGCTGATCTACGCGACGTGGGAGACGATTCGCGCGACGCCGATGCCGGAAGTCGCGCAGCCGGAGCCGGCGCAGATCGAGCTGACCGCCGACGAGCCGTTCGAGATCCGCGTCGACGACGGCGTCTACGTGATCAGCGGCGAGCGCGTCGAGCGGCTCGCGCGGATGACCGATTTCGACTCCGACGAAGCGCTCGCGCGCTTCGAGCAAGTGCTCGCGAAGATGGGCGTCGAGAAGAAGCTGCGCGAGCTCGGCGTGCACGAAGGCGACACCGTGCGCATCGCCGGCGTCGAGTTCGACTACAGTTAGACCGTGCGCCTCGGTGTCTTCGGCGGCTCGTTCGACCCGGTCCACAACGGGCATCTGTTCGTCGCCGAGGCGGTGCGCGGCGCGTGCGCGCTCGACCGGGTGCTGTTCGTCCCGACGCGCGCCGGGCTGCACTACCGCGACGGCGCGATGGGCGCGACGCCGCAGCAGCGCGCGCAGATGATCCGGCTCGCGATCGCCGCCAACACCGCCTTCGCGCTCGACGAGAGCGATCTCGATCCCGAGGCGAGCGGCTACACCGCCGATCTGCTCCCGCGCATGCAGGCGCGCCATCCCGGCGCGGTGCTGACCTTCGTCGTCGGCGCCGACTCGCTGGTGCGCTCGCGCTGGAAGCGGCTCGACGAGGTCGTCGATCTCGTCGAAGCGCTGGTCGTCGCGCCGCGCGGCGAGGTGACCGAGGACGATCTCGACCGCGCGCTCGCCGGGCTCGCGCCGGAGCGCCGCGCGAAGATCCGCATGCTCGACCTTCCGGTCGTGGCGGAGTCCGCGACGCTGATTCGCACCCGCTTGCAAGCGCGGGAGAGCGTGCGCTATCTCGTCCCCGAGCCGGTGTATCGCTACATCGCCGAGCACGGGTTGTACGCGACGTGAACATCGAAGCGACGTTCGCCGTCGATGCGGCGATCGGCGGCGTGAACGCGCGCGAGCTCGCCGAGACGTACGGCACGCCGCTCTTCGTCGTCGACCTCGACGAGCTCGATCTCGAGATCGACCGCTTCCTGCGCGCGTGCGCGCCGCGCGGGATCGCGGTCGCGTACGCCGGCAAGGCGTTCCTCTGCGCGGCGTTCGCCGAGCACCTCGCCGCGACGCCGCTCCGGCTCGACGTCTGCTCGCTCGGCGAGCTCGTCACCGCCGAGCGCGGCGGCTTCCCCGCCGGGCGGATGTACTTCCACGGCTGCGGCAAGACCGACGAGGAGCTGCGCGCGATCGCCGAGCGCCGCGTCGCGTTCACCGTCGTCGACAACCGCGAGGAGCTCGAACGCCTCGCGCTCGTCGCGGACGCGGCCGGCGACGCCGAGCCGGTCGACGTGATGCTGCGGGTCAACACCGGGATCGAGGCGCACACGCACGCGTTCGTCCGCACCGGCGGCGAGAACACGAAGTTCGGGACCCCGGCCGACCGGCTCCCCCCGATGCTCGCGCGCCTCAAGGAGCTGCCGCGCTTGCGGCTGATCGGGCTGCACGCGCACGTCGGCTCGCAGATCGCCGAGCTCGGGCCGTTCCTGGCCAACGTCGACGAGCTGCTGGCGGCGGCGCGGACGGCGGCC
>DATHLL010000684.1:0-3872 GCA_035488195.1 Candidatus Elarobacter sp.
GACCGCGCCGCGGCTTGCGACGCATAGCCGGGCGCTTGCGTCAGCAGCCGCGCGAGGCGCGCTTGATCGGCGAAGGTCAGCTTGTCGTGCTGCGCGTCGACGTCGCCGAGGAACGTCGTGCGGCGGTCGCCGGCCGCGCTGAGCGCGTCGAGCGCGCGCAGACGGAGTTGCGCCTTGCACAGGTCGGTCTTGCAGTACTTCTCGTGGCCGGTGGGATCGTTCAGCACCGCGGCCGCGTACGCGCGCGCCGGTCCGAGGAGCGGCGTCGCCGCGTCCAGGCCGGCGTCGTGCGCGCGCGCCAGCGCGGCGAGGACGAACAGCGAGTCCCACGCGTCCGACTTCTCCTCGCGCCAGTATGCCGCGAACCCGCCGTCGGCGCGCCGCAGGCCGTCGAGGTTCGCGATCTCCAGCAGCGCGCGGTCGCGCACGCTCTTCGTGTCGGCGCCGGTGCGCTTGCCGAGGATCACCAGGTCGCTCGCGATCGCGAGCCGGCTCGCCGACGAGAGCGCGAGCCGCTCGTCGCCGGCCAGCGCCTTGTTCGCCACGACCGTCACCTCGGGGATCAGCGAGGAGGCGAGGTCGATCTGCACGCCGCCGGCGTCGCGCGGCGTATCGGCCGCGACGTTCAGGCCGACGCTCGCGCTCGCATCGGTCGTGCCGGTCTGCGCGACCGACTCGCTCACGTCGAGGATGTTCACCGGCACCGGGATCGCGAACGCGTCGCCCGTCCCCGCACCGCGCACGCGGATCGTCGCCGTCGAGACGCCGTTCCCGCTCGCGACGACGGGGAACCGGTACGCCTGCGTCGTGCCGGCGAGCTGCGCGTCGAGCGACGTGCTCGCCGACGGTTTGTCGTTCACGAGGAACGCGAGCGGTCCGGTCAGCGCGGCGTCGATGTGCAGCGGGCCGGTCGCGCCGGTGCCGTTCGTCACGGACAAGCCGCCGTCGAAGCGGTCGCCCGGGCGCGCGAACTGCGGCATCACCGGGTTCGCGACCAGCGGCTTCGTCGTCGTGAACGTCGTGTCGGCGTTGCCGAAGCGGCCGTCGGCGGTCGCCGAGACGACCATCACGCGCCACGTCGTCAGATCGTCGGGCAGCGTGAAGGTCGCGCTCGCATCGCCGTTCGCGTCGGTGCGCAGCGCGCCCGCGAAGAACGCGAGCGGCTCGAACTTCCGGCGGACGCGCGGATCGGCTTCTTCCCCCGACAGCCCGCCGCCGAAGCCCCAGCCCTTCTCCAGCTCCTTCGGGATCGTGCTCAGCACGACGTTCGCGCGGTTGTCGGCGTAGCGCGTCGAGATCGGCTGCTCGGCGTAGACCTGCTTCACGAGATCCGGCGGGCGGTAGCCGGTCAGGCGCAGCACCGCCTCGTTGACGACCATCAACGTCGCCTGTCCCTGCACCGGCCGGTGCGCGCGGTCGGCCAGGTGCAGGTGCACGACCTGCTGCGCGCCGGGCGTGAGCTTCGCGCTCGCGGCGCGCACCGTCGTGGTGACGTACTTCGCGTCGAGCGCGACCGAGAACGGCGCGAAGCCGACGCGCGCGAGCGCGTTGCCGCTGTCGGCCGGCGCCTTCGAGGGCGGCGGACCGCGGCGCACGAGGAACGCCTCGACCGCCGCGTTCGGCAGCATCTCGGGCGTCACGGTGAAGCGCACGGTCGGCGCGGCGCTGCTCGTCTGCTGCGTCGTCTCCCACAGCACGCCGTGGCGCACGACCGCGAGGTGCAGCTCGGCGTTCGGGAACGGCGACTGCACGAGCGCGGTCGCCGTATCGCCCGGCTTGTACGACGTCTTGTCGAGCTTCACGCTCAGCAGCGTCGGGTCGCGGAAGAACCACTGCGTCCCGCCCGCTCCGCCGACGAACACCTGCACGTCGGTCTCCGAGGCGTCGTCCTTCGCGCCGGCGACGTTCGCGCGAACCCGGTAGTCGCCGGGCTTCGGCGGTGTGAGCGTCACGGCGACCGCGTTCTCCGCCGAGGTCGCGTCGGCGCTCGCGACGGTGGTGTACGACACCGACTGCACCGGCTGCTCCGCGCCTTCGACGATCTGCGTCGCGTCGGTGTAGTCGGCGCGCTGCAGCTCGACGTGGACCGCGGTCCCCGCGCGCGCTTTTCCGGACGGGTCGGTCGCGAGCACGTTCACGGTGAGCGGCGAGCCGGCGGTGCCGACGTCGTCGGTGCGCACGCCGATCAGCGTGTCGGAGGGCAGCGCGGTGAACGTCTTGCTGTCGGCGACCGAGATGTTCGAGGCGTCGGTCGTCTCCGCGTCGACCTCGTAGGTCATCGGGTACGGCAGGTCGTTCGGGACCGTCACGCTCGCCGTGCTCTTCCCGCCCGCGTCGACGGTCGCCGAAGTGTCGAGCACGTCGGTCGCGGCGTCGGGCTGCTGGTCCGGCCAGAACCATTGGCGGCCGAACGAGAACTGCTCGCGGCCTTTCGGCGCGAACGTCGCCGGCGAGCGCGTCACGGTGAAGTGCGTCGCTGCGCCGTTGAGCGGCGCGCCGAACAGGTACGCGTTCGTCGCGGTCGCGGCGATCGTGCCGCCGCGCTGCGCGACGTCGTGGTCGAGCGCGAGATCGACCTTGAAGTTCGGCGGCTTGAACTCGGCGACGCGGAACTGGCCTTCGATCTGCTCCCCGTTCCCCGCGCTCGCGCGCAGCGTGTAGTAGCCCAGCGCGGCGTCCTTCGGCAGCGCGACCGGCATCGAGAACTCGCCGAACGCGTCGAGCGAGCGGCGCCCGAGCTCCGTCTTGTCGCCATTCGGCTTCTCGAGCACGACCGTGTACGAAGGCGCGACGCCGCGCCGCAGCGCGCCGTTCACCAAGAACCAGCCGACCGCGGTCATCTGCGCCGTCTCGCCGGGCTTGTAGAGGTTGCGGTCGGAGAAGATCGTCCCGCGCTCGATCGGCGTCGCCGACGACCAGCCGTTGTAGAAGTCGCCCGCGTACGCGCCGCTGGACTCCGTGCTGCGCACGTACGTCCAGTCGCCGCCCTTGCGGACGACGGTGACGAACGACGGTGCGGAGTCGTCGCCCTTGTCGCGCGCGGCGCAGCGCGTGAAGCTCGCCGGCGCGAACGTCGCGGCGCCGCCGCCGTCGGTCGAGGCGCTCGCGCACGCGGCGACGTCGCTCTTCGTGTCGGCGTCGGCCTGCGAGGGATAGACCTGCACCTGCGCGCCCGAGACCGGCGTGCCGTCGGCGATGCGGTTCACGCGCACGCGGCCGCCGTCGGGGAAAAACTGCGCGAACACGCCGAGATCGGTGAGCTGCACGACGCCCGCCGCGGTGAACGGTTCTTCTTGTCCGGGGAGCGGCGCGGTGACGCCGTACGCGAGCGCGCCGCCCGGCGCGCCGAGCTTCGCGCGAAGCGGCACTTCGATCGTGCGCTCGACGTCGTGCGGACCGCTCGCGTCGAAGCGCGGCCAGTCCTCGCGCGGCGGGAGCATCTCGCCCTTGCCGTAGCCGCTCGCGTCCGGGTAGAGCACGACGTCGCGCGGCTGCAGCGCGCGGAACGTCGCGCGCACGTCGGGCGGCGCGTTCACCGCGACGACGTTGAGGCGCACGTCGCGCGAGGACGGAAACAGGTTCGTCCCCGTCGGCGCCCACACGTCGGGGGTGAGGTCGCCGGTGCGGAACGTCGCGGTCTTCGCGGCGCCGAGCGTCTGGCCGAACGTGTCCTTGAGGTCGGGGCCGATCGCGACCGTGTAGTCGGCGTTCGGCGCGAGCAGCGAGGTGTTCAAGACGACCGTCGTCTCGTCGGGTCCCATCCCGAACGGCGTCGAGCCTTTCGGCGGCGCGGGGCTCAGCGTGAGCGCGCCGAGCGACTTCGGATCGATCGGCGTCGAGAACGCGAGCGACGGCTGTCCGGTGGTGAAGCG
>DATHLL010000685.1:0-2530 GCA_035488195.1 Candidatus Elarobacter sp.
GACGCCGCACGGAACGTCGAACGCGCACATCAGCGTGAAGCGCGAAGCGCCCGATGCGCGCGGCGGCGCGCGGCTCGACGCGGAGAACTTCCGCATCGCGTTCGTCCTCGAGACCGCGCACTACGGCACCGTCGCGATCGATCTCGTCACCGTCGGCCGCGAGGTCACGGTCGACGTGCGCACCGAGGCCGCACCCGCGATGCGCGCGTTCCGCGACGCGCTCGGCTCGCTCACCGCGCGCCTCGAGTCGATGCGGTACCGCGTCGCCTCGGCCGGCGCGTCGGTCGGGACGACCTCGACCGTCGCGGTCGAAGCGCCGCCGTCGGCCCCGGTCGATCCGGACGCGACCGTGGACCGTTCGGCATGAACGCGCGCTACTACGACGCGCGGCGCAACGCGCCGGAACGCGCCGCCGCCGCCGCGCTCGCCTACGATCCGATCGGGCCGGAGCCGCCGGAGATCGTCGCGATCGGGCGCGGCCTGAGCGCCGAGGAGATCGTGCGGCTCGCGCGCGAGCACGACGTCCCGATCCACCAGGACGCCGGGCTGGTCGAGGCGCTCGCCAAGCTGGAGGTCGGCCAGACGCTCCCGCGCGAGCTCTACGCGGTCGTCGCGGAGGTCCTCGCCTTCGTCTACGCCGTCGACGCGCGCGCCGCGTCGTGAGCCGGGCCGCTCGCACGGGATAGCGGACGCCGACACCGAACGGCGCCTCCGTGACAATACGGAGATTCGCGGCGTTTGCGGCCGCGCCGCTGCTCGCGTGCGCCCTCCTCGCGAGCGCGCGCCCCGCCATCGCGGCCGATCCCGCGCCGGCGGTGACGCACCACACGGTGACCGTCGGCGGGAAGCCGCTCGCGTACACGGCGCGCGCCGGGACGATGCCGATCCGCAACGAGGCGGGCGACGAGATCGCGCGCGTCTTCACCGTCGCGTACACGCTCGACGGGAGCGATCCGCGCACGCGCCCGGTGACCTTCTTCTGGAACGGCGGCCCGGGGACGGCCTCGATGTGGCTGCACATCGGTTCGTACGGGCCGGTGCGTCTGGCGGTGCCCTCGAACGCCGCGCTCCCCGCGCCGGGGACGCCGCTCGTGCCGAACCCGGACACGATCCTCGATCTGAGCGACATCGTCTTCATCGACGCGGTCGGGACGGGCTACAGCCAGATCACCGGGAAGGGGACGCCGAAGACATTCTACGGCGTCGACGAGGACGCGCGCGCGTTCGCGAACATCGTCCGCACCTGGACGACCGAGAACGACCGCATCTCCGCGCCGAAGTTCCTGTTCGGCGAGTCGTACGGGACGATGCGCGCCGCGACGACCGTCGCGCGCCTGCAAGCCGACGGGATGGCGGTGAACGGCGTGGTCTTGCTCTCGTCGGCGCTCGACTACAACGCGCTCGACATCGGCCAAGGGCCGGGCGAGGACTATTCCAACATCGCGTTCCTGCCCTCGCTGGCCGCGGTCGCGTGGTACCATCACGCGCTGCCCTCGCAGCCGGCCGACCTCGACGGGTTCTTGAACGAAGTGCGCGCGTACGCGATCGGGCCGTACGCCGACGCGCTGATGAAGGGCGACTCGCTCGACGCCGCTACCCGGAACGCGGTGATCGCCAAGCTGCACGCGTACACCGGGCTCGACCCGGCGTACATCGACCGCGCAGACCTGCGCATCGACCCGAGCCGCTTCGAGCACGAGCTGGAGTCCTCGCGCGGGATCGTGATCGGGCGCGTCGACGCGCGCTACCAAGGTCCCGAGCTCGACCGCACCAACGACTCGCCCTCGTACGACCCGTCGTTCTCCGACGCGATGACCGACGCGTACGTCACGGCGTTCACCCGCTACGTCCGCGACGACCTCGGGTTCAAGGTCGACCGGCCGTACGTCGGCGGGGCACGGATCGGCGCGCAGTGGAACTTCCGTCGCACGAACTCGATCGTCGCGCCGAACGGCGCGCGCGACCTGCGCGGCGCGATGACGAAGAACCCGTACCTGCACGTGTTCTCGGCGAACGGCTACTTCGATCTCGCCACGCCGTTCTTCGGGACGGAGTACACGCTGAACCATCTCGGGCTCGACCCGTCGGTCCGCTCGAACCTCTCCTTCGGCTTCTACCGCTCGGGGCACATGGTGTATCACAACGACGAGGCGCGGCGCGCGCTCAAAAGCGATCTGGTGCGCTTCTACGCGCAGTCGCAGGGGCGCCGCTGATGCGCCGCATCGCGACGCTCCTCCTCGCCGCTGCCTCGGTCGCGGCGGTGCTGCCGTCGGGCGCGCGCCCGGCCGCCGTGCTGGCGCAGAGCGCGCCGGCCTCGCCGGCGCCGTTCCGGCCGCTGCCGAACGTGCGCGACGCGATCACGCGCCACACGATCACCGTCGGCGGGCGACGCATCGCGTACACCGCGCGCGCCGGCAGCATCCTGCTCAAGGACAAGGACAACGAGCCGACCGCGAGCATGTTCTACGTCGCGTACACCGCCGACGGGGCGAGCGCGCGGAACCGGCCGGTGACGTTCTTCTGGAACGGC
>DATHLL010000686.1:0-3340 GCA_035488195.1 Candidatus Elarobacter sp.
CGCGCGTCCTGTGCCAGGCTCCGCGAGGTCACGATCTCCGTGCAAACGGACGGCGGCAGCGCGAAGCGGACCGTCGCGGCATCGCCCGACCAGTGCCGGTGACGTGATCCGATGATCGCGCACTCGGTGCCGCTCCGAAGCCTGCTCTCCGCGATCGGTGCGCTGGCCGTGATCGCGACGGCGATGCCGTCCGGGCCGGTCGGCGCGGCAGCGCCCGCCTCTGCCCCGTCTGTCGCCGGGGCGGATGCGGGACCGCTTCCCGCGGCTACGGCGACTGCCGGCCGGAACGAGAAAGCGTATTTCACGCTCATCGTCAACGGCGTGCGCGGCGGGGACGTCTTGGTGATCCTTCGGACGCACGACGTCCTCGTCCAGGCCGAGGCGATGCGCCAGGTGGGCCTGCGCATCACGCCCGAACACACGGTGAGGCTCGACGACCAGGAGTTCGTCTCGTTGGCCGCGCTCCGCGACGCGCTGACCTATGACGTCAACGAGGACGGCCTGAAGCTCACGATAACGGCGTCCCCCGGACTTTTCGAGCGACAACAGGTAGCGATCGCGACTGAAGACCGTCATATCGTCCCGGGCGTCCCCTCGGGCGGCGGGTTCCTGAACTATCAGTTGCAAACGGGCCTGGCCGGCCGGCGTGTCGGCGGCACGGGGCAGCTCGGCGTGGCGGTCGGCGGAGGTGTCGCGGAGGTAACGCTGACCGAAGCATTGGGCCGGTCCGGGTACCGGTTCGCGAACGCCGCGTACACGATCGACGACATGGCGAAAGCTCGCCGCTTCGTGCTCGGTACAGCGACGCTCGACGCCAACGACTTCGCCGGGCTGGGGGGGAGCGCGATCATCAACGGGCTGTCGGTTCGTCACGACGGCACGTTGGATCCGTTGTCGGCGCGGCGTTACGGCGACGGCTTTACCGGCGTCGCGACCACCGCTTCGACCGTCGACGTCTACGTCAACGGAAGCCTCGTACGTGAAGAGACGATCGGTCCCGGGCCTTTCGCGATTACCAACATCCCTCTGCAAACCGGGGTCAACCAGACGACCGTCGTCGTGCGAGACGCGCTGGGAAACGTGCAGCGTCTGGGGCGGCCGGACTACATCGGACTCGAACTTCTCGGCCGCGGTCAGCGCGCGTACGATTTCGGCGTCGGCCGGCCGGCAACGGTCACCGGCGCGGCCGGATCGGGTCCGCTGTTCGCCGGTCGGTACGAACTTGGGATCTCGAATGCCGTCACGCTATCGGCGCGCGGAAGCGTCGATGCGAGCGTCACCAACCTCGGAGCCGGCGTCGGATTCGGGACGCGCTTCGGTGAATTCGGCCTGCTGGCGGCGGCGAGCCGGGCTCGGCGATCGGCCGGATCCGACATCTCGCTCATCGATCTCGCGAATCCGTCGGATCTAGCGGTCCAGCCGTTTGCCGTCGCGGCCGGAGATGCGGCGAGTCGAGTTGCGGGTGCCGCGTACGCTTTGACGTACGGCTTCAACTCGCGTCGTTACTCGGTCACGGCTTCGATGGTACGGCAGTCGGATTACTACGCGTCGATGTCGCTTGCCCCGCTGCAGGATCGCGTGACCGCCGACGACCGCGTCGTCGCGCGCTACGAGCCGCCGCGTCTCGGGGGCTTGCAGGTATCCGCGGATCTCGAGCGCTTGGCGTATCGAGATGCGCCGTCCGTTCGGCAACTCGAGCTGCAACTCGGCCGTACCCTTGGGCGAGAGACGTCGGTGTTCATCGGACTCGGCCGAAGGGCGCTGGGATCGGTGTCCGGGGCGACCTGGTCGTTCGGGTTCAGCTCGACGTTCCGTGGCGTGCGGATCGCCACGAATTCGTCGTCATCGGCCGGAGCGCATAGCGTGGCGATCGACGTCAGCAAGTTGACGTCCGGTGAGCTCGGTACATCGACGCAGGCAGAATTCTCGAATGGCGACCGCGGTCCGGCGACCACGATCAACTACGAGCGGCGCATGCCGTTCGGTACGTTCAATCTCTATTCGACGCTGGGGCAAGGCGGCAACACGGTTCAGGCCGTGCTGAACGGGTCGATCGCATATGCGGGGCGTTCGTGGTTCTTCTCGCGGCCGGTGCAGGATGGGTTCGGCGTGGTCGACGTCGGCGTCCCGGGCGTCGAGGCGATGGTCAACGGCGAGTCGGTCGGCACCACGGACGCGCGCGGAAAGCTCTTCATCCCGACGCTCAGTTCCCTGTACGCGAGCCCGATCGAGCTCAAGAGCTCGACGCTGCCCGACAACGTCGTGTTCGATACGATCGTGGCGGCCGCGAACCCCCGCTATCGAAGCGGCACGGTCGTCCGGTTCCCCGCGCGTACGCTCAACGCGTTCACCGGCAGCGTCAGGTTCGACGACGACCATGCAAAGGGCCCCGCGTACGGACGGCTGTTCGTGCACACCCCGTCCGGAGATCGTGTCTCGGACATCGGGCTCGACGGCGAATTCTACTTCGACGGCGTTCCGCCGGGTGCGTATGATGCGACCGCCAAGTACGCGGGCGGCGAATGCGTTCTGCGGCTGACGTTCCCCGCCAGTAGCGGTTCGCACACCAAGCTCGGAACACTCTATTGCCGGCGAGATACGAAATGAACGCACTCTTCGTGGCCGCTGTCGGGTCACTGGTGATGACGGCGGGGATGGCACCCATGCCGGGAGCTGCGTCGGCGAACGCAACGTGCTCCGCGACGATCACCAGCAGCCTGGGCAGCTATAACCCGCTGACGTCACCGGCCGGCGTCGTCGTGCGGCCCGCGAGCGTACGGGTGACGTGCGGGCTCGTCGGAAGCGCCGCCGGTCATCCAATCGTGGTGACCGTCGACATCCAACCATCGCCGGGCGGCCACGTCATGCGCAGCGCATACGGCCGCAGCAAGCCGCTCAAATACGACGTCTACTTGCCGGACGGGAGGATTTGGGGAGACGGCACGAGCGGAACCGGGCACCTCGTTACCCAGTTCACCTCTTCAGGGACACAGGTGGTGCCGGCCGAGATCCACATCGCCGGCGGACAAGATGCCGGCGTCGGCCGGTATTCCGATGCGACGCTGACGTTCGCGGTATCAGTCACGGAAAATTAGACGCGTTCGCGTACGCCGCACAAAGACCGACGATCCGACCGCGCTTCGCGTGGCCGGATGCTTGCGTGTTTTCTCTGGAGCGCGATCGCGAGCGCGATGCGACGGAGCCGGCCGCATGATGTCCCGAAAATGCGGGACTGTTCGTCGCGATCACGGCGATGTACAAACGATGAGGACGACGTGTCACGTGATACGATCGTTCGCGAGTTCTTTCTTCGGAGGCATCCGTGAACATCAAACTTCTC
>DATHLL010000687.1:0-2610 GCA_035488195.1 Candidatus Elarobacter sp.
CGCGATGCTGCCGCGCCTGCGCGAGCGCTACGACTTCCTCGCCGGCCGCCTCTCCGGCGGCGAGCAGCAGCAGGTCGCGATCGCGCGCGCGCTGATGGCGCGCCCGAAGGTGCTGCTGATCGACGAGATGTCACTCGGCCTGGCACCGGTCCTCGTCGACCAGCTCATCCAGCTGCTCGAGCAGATCCACCGGACCGGCGTCTCGATCCTGATCGTCGAGCAGGACGTGCAGACGGCGCTGGAAGTCAGCTCGCGCGCCTACGTGCTCGAGACCGGCCGCATCACGCTGAGCGGCCCCTCGGCGCAGCTCCTCGACGACCCGCAGGTGAAGAAGGCGTATCTCGGCGTGTGACGGAGGTTTCGGGCGTGGAGACGATCACCGAGCTGCTCAGATTGCCGTCGCCGGCACCGAAGCCGCAGTCGCTCGCGTGCGACGGCGGAACGCTGTGGATGGGGTCGCGCGAAACGTGCCGGCTGTACGCGATCGAGCGCGCGACGTGGGCCGCGCACGACGAAGCGGTCGCGCCGGGCGTGCCGTGGGGGATGACGGTCGTCGGCGATGAGCTGCGCGTGATCCACGGCGAAGGCGCCGATGACGACCGGGTGGTGAAGCGGTTCGTCCCCGGCCGCGGGTTCCAGAAGCACGGCAGCTTCCGCGCACCGGACGGCACCGGGTCGCAGCTCGGCTGGGACGGCGACGTGCTCTACATCAGCCAGTGGTACAACAAGCGGATCCTCGGCGTGGACGCCGTCGGCGACGTGCTGAGCACGGTCGACGTTCCGCACGGCGTCTGCGGCCAGGTCGTCGTGAACGGCTGCTTCTACCTCGTCACGACCGACGACGAAGAGAACAGCCCGTACTGGCTCACCTGCGTCGATGCGCGCGGCGACGCCGGGGTCGTCGACGTGGTGTGCGAGGACCTCGCGATCATCCCGTTCCCGGCGCGCGCGCTCGCGTTCGATGGCGAGCACTTCTGGACGAACCACCGCGAAGCCGACCAGATCGTCGGCTTCGCGCGGCCCGGCACCTAGTCAGCGCGCCGTCGTCTTCGCGACGGTCGGGAGCGCGTCGTGCTCCCACTCCATCCACGAGCCGTCGTAGACCGCGACGTCGTCGAAGCCGGCCTCGCGGAGCGCGAGCCACGCGCCCGACGCGGAGACGCCGCTGCCGCAGGTGACCACCGTCCGCGCGTGCGGGTCGAGCCCCGCCTCGCGCGTCAAGCGCTCGAGCGTCGCGGGATCGGCGACGCGGCCGCCGCGCGCGTCTTCGAGCAGCTGGTTGCCGCTGATACGAACCGTGCCTTTGATGTCGCGGTCGCGCTGCGCGTACGTCAGGTCGCGCTGGGTCTCCACGAGCTGCACCGGACTGCGGCCTTCGGCGATCGCGAGGACCTCGTTGCGCATCGCGCGCAGCTCGGGCCGCACGCGCGGCGTGAACGTCGCCGGCGCGACCGTCGGCATGTCCGTCTTCACGGGATAGCCCGCGGCGACCCAGGCCGGATAGCCGCCGGCGAGGACGTACGCTTCGTCATGGCCGTAGTAGCGCAGCATCCAGACGATGCGCGCGGCGAACGGGATCGTCCCGGCGTCGTACGCGAGCACGATCGTGTCGTCGCCGATCCCGTGCTCGCCCATCACCTTCGCGAAGAGTTCCGGCGGCGCGACGCGCGCGGCGTACGGCGTCGCCGGATCGCTCAGATCGTCGGCGTAGTCGAGGTGGACCGCGCCGGGGATGTGGCCGGCCGCGTACTGCTCGCGGCCGGACGGCATCGCGACGGCGCCGCCGTGCGGGACGCTGCGCGCGTCGATGCAGCGCACGCGCGGGTCGCCGCGGTGCTCCGCGAGCCAGGTGATCTCGCGAAAATCAGGGCTTTGGCTCATCCTTCGACAGGCTCAGGATGACATTGTGGTTCGCTCATCCTTCGACAGGCTCAGGATGACACGTGGGCTAGACGGCGACCGAGGTCTTCGAGAGGCCGAAGCGCTGCTCGGCGTCGTCGGCGATGTACTTGCCGATCGCGAGCGACGACGTCGCCGCCGGCGAGGGCGCGTTGCGCACGTGCACGACGCCTTCGGAGCCCTGGAAGACGAAATCGTCGACCAGCGAGCCGTCCGAAGCCATCGCCTGCGCGCGCACGCCCGAGGGACCGGGGAGACAGTCGTCGGGCTGCAGCTCGGGGATGTAGCGCTGCAGCGCCTGCACGTACGCGCTGCGCACGAGGTCGCGGTACATCTCGCCGGCGCCGGTCTTCCAATACTTCGTCGCGAGCTTGAAGAAGCCGGGGTACGTGATCGCGTCCCACAGCTCGGGCGGGTTGATCGTGAAGAACGAGTAGCCTTCGCGCGCGAACGCGAGCACCGCGTTCGGGCCGAGCCAGATCGAACCGTCCATCCGCGGCGTGAAGTGCACGCCGAGGAACGGGAACTCGGGATCGGGGACGGGATAGATGTTCCCCTGCACGAGATACGACTTCTCGGGCTTGAGGATGAGGTAGTCGCCGCGGAACGGGACGATCTTCGGATCGCGCTCGCCGCCGGTCATCTTGCCGAGCTTGTCGCTGTAGAGCCCGCCGCAGGTGACGACGTACTTCGCCTGCACCTCGCCCTTCG